>JAZNCR010000266.1:0-3418 GCA_045587605.1 Eubacteriales bacterium | reverse complement strand
AGATTTACGTTCGATCTTTGCACAGAGTCCGTCGGGCAGTGCGCGCGGAATATTTTCATAGAAACCGCCGCCCGTGATGTGCGAAATCGCACCGACCTTAACCTGATCACAGAGAGCAAGCACCGATTTGACGTAAATCTTGGTCGGGGTCAGAAGAGCCTCGCCGAGCGTCATGCCGAGATCATTGCAGTACACCGACAGATCGCGGTTTTCCACGTCAAAGACACGGCGAACCAGCGAGAAGCCGTTGGAATGTACACCGGTGGAAGCGAGCGCGATCACCGCATCGCCCGGTTTCACCGTCTTATGATCGACGATCTTTGCACGGTCAACCACACCGACCGAGAAACCGGCCAGGTCGTACTCATCCTCGGGCATCAGACCCGGATGCTCTGCCGTCTCGCCGCCGATGAGGGCACAGCCGGCCTGAATACAGCCCTCGGCAACGCCGGAGACGATTGCGGCAACCTTCTCGGGGAAGTTCTTGCCGATGGCAATATAGTCGAGGAAGAAGAGGGGCTTTGCGCCGCAGCAAACGATATCGTTGACGCACATGGCAACGCAGTCGATACCGACGGTATCGTGCTTGTCCATCAAAAACGCGAGCTTGATCTTGGTACCGACACCGTCGGTTCCGCTGACGAGCACGGGACGCTCGATCCCGGTTACATCCAGTTCAAACAAGCCGCCGAAGCCGCCGATATCCGAAACGCATCCGGCGGTCATGGTTGCGGCAACGTGCTTCTTCATCAGTTCTACCGCGCGGTAGCCGGCCGTAATATCAACGCCGGCAGCTGCATAGCTTTCGCTGAAACTTTTCATCTCTGTCTATTTCCTTTCGGTTGAATAATTTTCTGTACTCAAAGTGCGGCCAGCTTTTCTTGGAGCGCAGCATCCTTTTTCGCGACCGATGCCGTCATCCCCTCACGGGTCTTGGCAAGCGCCTCGGCAAGCGCGGCGTCCTCAACGGCGAGGATCTGGATGGCAAGCAGTGCGGCATTGGCGGCACCGTCGATCGCAACCGTCGCAACAGGCATACCCGACGGCATCTGGACGGTCGAGAGCAGAGCGTCAAGGCCGTCGAGGGTCGAGGACTTGATCGGAATTCCGATCACGGGGAGGGTGGTATTGGCGGCGAGCGCACCGGCAAGGTGAGCCGCCTTTCCTGCGGCGGCAATCATGACGCCAAAGCCCGCATCGCGTGCACCGAGGGCAAACTGCCGTGCAGCCTCGGGGGTACGGTGTGCCGAATACACGTGCGCCTCAAACGGCACACCGTATTCGCGCAGAACCTTGATCGCAGCCTCAACGACCGGCAGGTCACTGTCGCTGCCCATTACAATCGCAACTTTTTTCATGATCGAATTCCCTTTCGTATTGTTTTTGGGTTCTTCCCCGCTCCGTCACGGCGGAACACGGGATCAATTCTTTTTATTTTCGCTTTTCTTGGAGAGGAAGCGGGACTTCTCAATGTCCGTACGCACCTCGGTCGGATACCTGCCGTCAAAGCACGCGGTGCAGAAACCGCGCTTGCAGCCCGGCACGAATTGCGAAACCGAGTCAAGCGACAGATACCCAAGCGAGTCGACACCAATGATTTCCTTGATCTCCTCTATCGTATGGTTGTAGGCAATCAGACTGTCACTGGTCTTGATATCGGTTCCGTAATAACAGGGGTAGAGGTAGGGTGCAGACGCAACCCGCATATGTACCTCGGTCGCGCCCGCTTCGCGCAGGATGCGGATGGTATGTGCACAGGTCGTGCCGCGAACGATCGAGTCGTCAACCAAAACGACTCGCTTGCCCTTGACGGTAGACGCAACCGCGTTGAGCTTAATGCGCACCTTATTTTCACGGTCTGCCTGGGTCGGCAGAATGAAGGTGCGGCCGATGTACTTGTTTTTGATAAAGCCGATTCCGTAGGGGATTCCCGACTCGCGGGAATAGCCGAGCGCCGCATCAAGACCCGAATCGGGCGCGCCGATGACAACGTCTGCCTCGACCGGATGCTGCTTGGCAAGGAAAGCACCCGCGCGAAGCCGGGCCTCGTGCACCGAAGCGCCGTCAATGACCGAATCGGGACGTGCGGTATACACGTACTCAAAAACGCAAATGTTCGAATCGCATTTGCCGCAATGCGTCGTGATCGAGCGCAGACCGTTGTCATCGATGACAACGATTTCACCCGGCTCAACGTCACGCAAAAATGACGCACCGATGCTGTCCAGCGCGCAGGACTCGGACGTAACGATATACGCACTGCCGAGCGTACCGATGCAAAGCGGACGGAAGCCGCGCGGATCACGGGCGGCAATCAGCTTCGAGGGAGACATGAGGACCATGGAATAAGCACCCTCAATGGTATTCATCGCACCGCAGACAGCCTCCTCGATCGAGGGAGCGGTCAGGCGGCAGCGCGTGATTTCGTACATAATTACTTCCACATCGCTCGTCGTGTGAAAAATAGCGCCGTCAAGCTCCAGCTTCTCACGCAGCTCAAGCGCATTGGTGATGCATCCGTTATGTGCAACGGCAAGGCATCCCTTGACGTGATTGGCAACCAACGGCTGTGCATTCTCTCGGCCCTTGGTGCCGGTATCGCCGTAGCGGACGTGGCCGACCGCCATCGTGCCGTTTCCGAGCTTGCGCAGGACCGACTCGCTGAACACGTCATTGACCAGCCCCTCGTCCTTATAGGCGTGGATCAGACCGTCATCGTTGACGGCAATTCCGCAGCTTTCCTGACCGCGGTGCTGAAGGGCGTACAGCCCGTAATAGGTGGCAGAAACAACGTTGATCGACGGATCCCCGCCTGTGTGAATGCCGAACACGCCGCACTCCTCGTGCAGCTTATCGGTCTGGGGTATACTCATGGTTATCTCCTCCGTTGATGGAAATTGCAATTCTCACACAGCGGGCGCAACGGCAGACGGCGCGAGTGTCCGTCGGTGCGGCAGAGTGAGATCAAGGCAGAATAAAAACAAAGCCGCCAAAATCACGCACGCATCCCGCGGGCGGGAAGGTGTGACTTTGACGGTCGAACAAAGGGCGCAGGTACAGAAGGGAGGAAGTAAGACGCCTGACAAGCAGAAAAGCAACCGACTTCGGGCCAGAACTTTTTCATATGCACAATCCCCTCTCCATGCATCGGAACAGCAAAAAAGCGCGCCGAATACCGGTGCGCAAAAAAAGCAAATAAACGCTACCGACAAAATCGGTAACGCAATCTCGCCTCTCGCGCAGGCTTTTTTGAATATTCCCATATATTTTATATACCGTATAATAGTTTACCACATTCGACGGTGCATTGCAAGTCTTTTTTTGAAAAATCGTTCTTTCTCCCAATTTCTCCCTTCCCCACCGTCGCTTTATCGAGAAAAAACGACAAAAGACCGCCGTGCGGGAAATTTCCCGCACG
>JAZNCR010000265.1:0-3362 GCA_045587605.1 Eubacteriales bacterium | reverse complement strand
GTATTTGATATGACCCTGCAGTATCGCCTCTATCATCTGCAGGCAAACCGGGTTGACGGTTATGCAATTGAAGTGGACGGTCCGGGTGGGAAAACGCCGCTGTACGTTTTCGATGACTACGAAGTGCGTGCCGACGCATTTTATGAGCGACTGATAGAGCTTGACGTTTTTCCATGTACGCTCGGCGACGTTCTTGAGGATGCCTGCGGGGAATTCTTTGATTTCTTTGGACTGAAAAATCCCGAATTCTCTTTACAAATTGCGAAAAATATGATAAAATAATACAGAGCGGAGCGGAGGAAGGACTGAGCCGAACCCGTTTTAATCCGAAGGAAAGGAAGCCTTTGCCCGGGCAAAGGTGTGCTGTCTGTTATGAATATGAAATGTCCAAGCTGCGGCTTCCCCGAGAGCAAGGTTGTGGATTCCCGTCCGACCGAAGAGGGAGCAAGCATCCGCCGTCGCCGCGAATGTGTGTCCTGCGGTAAACGCTTTACGACGTACGAGGTCGTTGACCTGATTCAGGTTATCGTTCGGAAGAAGGACGGCTCAAAGGAGCTTTTTGACCGTTCAAAGCTGCTCTCGGGTCTGATGAAGGCCTGTCAGAAGCGCGCGGTCAGTGCTGAAGCGATTGCGGCCGAAATCGAGACTGAGCTGCAGAATTCACTCCGTCCCGAGATTACCACCGCCGAGATCGGCGAGATGGCGATGGAAAAGCTCAAGGCGGTTGATGCCGTGGCCTATGTGCGCTTTGCCTCGGTTTACCGTGAATTCAAGGACGTGGATACCTTCCTCAACGAACTGCGCGAGCTTAAGCAAACCGCAAATTGACCGAAAATAAATTCCTCCATAATGGAGATATACAGAAAATACCGACGCAATGACGGACCGGAAAAAGTCCTCTGCGTCGGTATTTTTTAGCACTTGACGGCGTAGTTTACAAAATATTAACAAAATATCCGCACTTACTTCTTGACATTGGGCGTGTTTCGTGGTAAATTTTATACGTAGTTTAGCACTTGGACAACAAGAGTGCTAAAAAACAGTTTCCAAAGGAGAGCGAGGTGTGAAGATGAATCTGCGGGATAACGCATTGAGTGAGCGGAAAAAGCTCATATTAAAAGCGATTATTGATGCGCATATCGAAAACGGCGAGCCGGTCGGGTCGCGGTATATCATGCAGAACGCGCAGATTGCCTATTCTTCCGCTACCATCCGCAACGAAATGGCCGAGCTTGAGGAGCTTGGTTATCTTGAGCAGCCGCATACCTCGGCGGGGCGCGTGCCGAGCGAGCTTGGGTATCGGTTTTACGTTGATACCATGCTCGGGCATTACGCGATGACGCAGCGGGAAATTGCCGAGCTCAACAACCTTCTGCGTGTCAAACAGGCAGAAGTGGATACGATCCTCAAGCAGGCGTCAAAGCTTGCCTCGGTACTGACCAATTACACGGGAATCTCGGTCAAGCCGAAGCCTGCCGCCGCATCGATCAGCCGTTTCGAGGCGGTTTGGGTCGATCCGCGCAGCTTCATTCTGGTCATGGTCACGTCAACCGGCGCAGCCAAGAGCAAGTTCGTCCGTCTCGGCTTTGATACGCACCCTGAAACGGTGGCCCGGCTGGCGGCCGCGCTCAACGCCAATCTTGCGGGGCTCTCGGCCGAGCAGATCACCCTTCCTGCCATTATGCGAATGGAAGCCGCAATGGGCATCGATGCAGTGCTCGTGAACCCGATTATCAAGTGTATTTACGAGACCATGAGCGAGCTTGACGGCGGGGAAGTGCGGTTTGAAGGAATCAATCGCCTTCTGCAGTATCCCGAATATGCTGACGTCGGCCGATTCAAGCAGCTGCTCGGCGCACTTGAGGAGAGACGGGATATTCTTGATCTCGTTTCGGGCGCGCAGGCGGATGACGTCAATATATATATCGGATCGGAAAACGCGGTTGACGTCATGCAGAACTCGTCGCTTATCTTCAAAACCATCCGCCACGGCGGTCACACGGTTGGCGCGATCGGCATCATCGGCCCCTGCCGCATGGATTATTCCCGCGTGGTAACCATGATCGAGCATCTGGCGGGACAGGTTTCGTCGATGCTGGACGAGGACGGAAGTCAAAGGAATTTATTGAACGGAGGAGAACATAATGCAGGAACAGGAAAAGGATAAGACGGTGCCGGTCGAACCCGAAGCGCAGCCTGATGCGCAGGCGGAAGAGCCGACCGAGGCAGAGACCGATGCCGCACCGAAGAAGAAAGATAAAGAATGGAAAAAAGAAGCCAGACGCCTTGAGGCAGAGCTGACCGAGGCGAAGGAGAAGCTGGAGGCCGAGAGCCGTGCACTCGCCGAGGCGAATGACAAATATCTGCACATGATGGCGGAGTATGATAATTTCCGCAAGCGCACCGCCAAGGAGCGCGAAGGCCTGTATGCCGATGCATACGCCGATGTGCTGACGAAAATCCTGCCGGTGCTTGATAATCTCGAGCGCGCGGCACAGTACAGCGATGCGGCAACCGTTGCACAGGGGGTCGCCATGATCCTCAAGAGCTTTACCGAAGTGCTCGGCGGTCTCGGTATTACCGAGATTGAGGCCGAGGGCAAGACATTCGACCCGAATCTGCACAATGCCGTCATGCATATAGACGACGAGCAGTACGGGGAGAGCGAAGTGGTTGAGGTCCTGCAGAAGGGGTATATCCGCGGGGATAAGGTGCTTCGCTACGCCATGGTCAAGGTGGCAAACTAATTCGCAGACCAATACGAAACAATATGAATTGATAGAAGAAAATTTTGGAGGAAACTATTATGGCAAACATGGAAAAAATCATCGGCATAGATCTTGGTACCACCAACTCCTGCGTGGCAGTCTATGAGGGCGGCGAGCCCATCGTTATTCCCAATCCCGAAGGCGCACGCACGACCCCCTCGGTCGTTGCATTCTCGAAGACGGGCGAGCGCATGGTCGGTCAGGTCGCAAAGCGTCAGAGCATCACCAACCCCGACCGTACCGTCATGTCCATCAAGCGTGAAATGGGTACTGCCTATAAGACGGCCGCCATTGACGGCAAGGCATATACGCCGCAGGAGGTTTCGGCAATGATTCTGCAGAAGCTGAAGGCCGACGCCGAGGCTTATCTCGGTACGACCGTCACCAAGGCAGTCATCACCGTTCCCGCATATTTCTCCGACGCACAGCGTCAGGCAACCAAGGACGCAGGCAAGATTGCCGGTCTTGAGGTGCTCCGCATCATCAACGAGCCGACGGCCGCTGCCCTTGCATTCGGCGCAGACAAGGATAACGACGCCAAGATCATGGTATTCGACCTCGGCGGCGGTACCTTCAAGTCGGATCGTAGCCATG
>JAZNCR010000264.1:0-3945 GCA_045587605.1 Eubacteriales bacterium | reverse complement strand
GCGCACGGCGCGGACAGGGATACGTATTTCTTTCGCCATACAACAAAATCCCCGCCGACGAGCGGGTTTCCATCATTCGATAAACCCTTTTCATCAAACGAACGTGCCCTCTGTCAAGCAGACAGAGGGCACGTATATTTCAGCGAATTTTTCAGCGTTCACCGAGCAATTCAGCGATTATTTTGAAAAGCTTTTCCGTCGAAGCAAGATCCAGCTTCTCTGCAGGAGAATGGATGTTCTCCATATTCGCACCGATGGATATTATATCGAGATCGGGAAGTTTCTCCTTGAGAAGACCGCACTCAAGACCGGCATGGATCGATCGGATCGAAGGATTCTCCCCATACAGTCTCCGATATACCGACATATAAAGATCACGCAAGGGAGACACGGGAGCATAATCCCAGCCCGGATAGCGGCTGTGGTGATCTGCCGATGCGCCGACAAGCATCCCGAGCGCATCGAGCTCTTCAATCGAAGCGTCAATCTGCGACGCCTTGGGCGAGCGGGAGGAGAAGGTGATCCTGACTTCGTTTTCCTCGGTCTTGACAACACCCATATTGCGCGAATATTCCACCATACCAACCGTATGGTTCATGGCAAGCACGCCGACTGCGGCCGTCCGCATCAGAAGAATCACGCGGCGGGTCGAATCTGCATCGGCCATCGACGAAACCGTATCTGCAGAAGAAACCTCAAGCGCAAACGCCGCATCATCCGCAACCAGCTCTCCGCGGATAATCTCGGCAGCTTTTTTCATTTTTTCGGCTGCTGATGCTGCCGAGCGCACGGAAACGACCGCCGTGCATTCGCGCGGAATCGCGTTATCCTTGCTTCCGCCCGTCAGCGTACACAGATGAAGATTCTCCGATTCAATGAGCGGAAAGAGGATACGGGCCATCAGCTTGTTGGCATTGGCACGGCCAAGGTTGATATTCTCACCCGAATGTCCCCCCATCAGGCCCTTTACCGTAACCGAAAGTATCTCACCGGTGCAGGCCTCGCGCTTGATCGGGATGGTCATATCCGAGCGGATACCGCCCGCACAGCCAACGATGGCACCGCTGTCATCCTCGCTGTCGAGATTGATCATCCGGTGGGCCGAAATCAGACTGCTGTCAAATTCGGCGGCACCGGTCAGTCCCGTTTCCTCTTGGGTGGTAAAGAGACATTCGATCGGCGGATGCGAATCAAGCTCGCCGTCAAGTAAAGCCATCATGATGGCAACGGCAACACCGTCATCCGCGCCAAGCGTCGTTCCCTCGGCATAAAGCATACCGTCAGCAATGGCAAGCTTGAGCGGATCGCGGGTGAAATCGTGAACGGTATCTGCGTTTTTCTCACATACCATATCGGTATGCCCTTGGAAAAGCACGGGGGGCTCATTTTCGCGTCCTGCCGTGCCCGGCTTACGAATCAAGACGTTATGCACCGTATCACGGTAACACCAAAGTCCGCGCTCCTCGGCAAAGCGAACAAGATAATCGGCAATTGCCGCTTCATCGCCCGATCCGCGCGGAATGGCGCTGATATCCTCAAAAAACGAAAAAAGGCGGGCAGGCGCATAGCCGTGAATCACATACTGCATGAGATTTCCTCCTGTATCATTCGATGATAAGCAAAGTATATGCAAAAAAGCAGAAAAAGGCGCAGGTGATGCACACTTCTCTGCTCTTTTTTTCATTTGGGATTATTTCGCCTGGTTTGCACTTCTGCGCGGGGTGCGTACGGCCGAAATATAAATATCGTTTTCATTGAAGAGATCAAAGCTCTCAAGCGCAATTCCGGTTCCCATCGCAACGCAGGATACGGCGTTCTTAGCGACACGGGTAGGAATATTGGTGACGTGCTGGATCAGCTGGTCAAAGCCGTAGAGCAGGCTTCCGCCGCCCGTCATGACGATGCCGTTGCGCATAATATCACCAATCAGCTCGGGCGGTGTACGCTCGATGACGTCACATATGGTATCGATCACGTCGCTGATCGGCGGCGTGAGGGCGCGCATAATTTCGAAGGAGCTGATCGTCACGACACGGGGCAGACCCTGAATCAGGCAACGGCCCTTGACATCCATATACTGCGGCTCGGGATGGCTGATGACAGCTCCGATCCGCAATTTGATCGCCTCAGCCGTTCTCTCACCGATCAGAATACTGTGCTCCTGCCGCATATAGCGGATAATGGCGTCGTCAAACTTATCTCCCGCGACCTTGACCGAGTCCCGCACAACGACGTCGCCAAGCGAAATCACAGCAATATCGGTGGTACCGCCGCCGATATCGACGACCATGTTGCCGTCTGGACGGTTGATGTCGATCCCCGCACCGAGTGCGGCAGCAACCGGCTCCTCGATGAGATGCACGCGCTGAACGCCCGCTTGCTTTGCGGCATCGAGCACGGCGCGCTCCTCAACCTCGGTAATTTCGCTGGGGATACAGATAATCGCGCGCGGCTTGAGCAGAGTCGAGCCCATGGCGCGGTTGAGAAATTCGCGAATCATGACCATCGTCACATCGTAACGGCTGATAACACCGTCGCGCAGAGGGCGGATGGCCGCAATGTTCTCGGGCGTCCGCCCAAGCATGGTTTGTGCCGCACGGCCAACCGCCTTGACCGCACCGGTATCGGTGTTCACGGCGACAACCGACGGTTCCTTGAGCACGATCCCTTTCCCTCGCACATAGACGAGAACGGTTGCCGTGCCAAGGTCAATTCCAATATCCTTCGTCAATCCAAACATGAAACTTCCTTTTGACCTTTTCTGGCGATTTTTTGATTACTACTATTATACACGATATTACACCGAAAAGCAACGATAATTTTATTTTTTTCCGAACTTCGGGTTTATTTGCCGCCTACACCGATCGAAACGCAGAGAACAGCGGCGGCGCCCGCCTTCCGCAAAACGCGGACACACTCTGCCATACTTGCTCCGCTGGTCACGACATCGTCAAAAAGCAGAATCGTGCGCCCTCTGCAATCGGTATCGGTATTATGTGCAAATGCCGCACGGACGTTTCGTCTGCGCTCAGCCGCAGTCAGCGTTTTCTGTGTAATTCCATCCTTGACCCGCAAAAGCAAGGGAGCGAATTCCGCACCGAGCTCGTTCGCGAGTGCACGGGAAACAAGCTCCGCCTGATCATGTCCCCGCTCTCTGACAGCACGTACCGTGCGCGGCAGATAGGTCACGGTAAGAGAAGACGGCGGAATAGACAGATCGGCACAGACACGCCGAACACCAAAGGCAAGCTGAGCTGCAGAGAATCGTGAGGCACGGCGAAGCGCGGTATCCTTCATGCGCAGAACTGTCTGCCCGATGGCATTATCTGACCGATATTCCCCAAGATGCACCAGCGTCTCTGCGCCAGCCTGACGCAATTGCTCGGGCATACAGCGGCAGTCGAGCGCCGCATTGCCGCAGCGCACGCAGAATTTGAGCTTCTCCTGCTCCCATTTCGCACGGCAAGCGGAACAGAGAACGTCCGCACCGCCGATTCCGCTCAATGCTTCCTCGGGAGAGATCAGCACGCGGCAGGCCGCGCAATGCGGCACCGCAAAAAGATAAGTCAGAAAGCGGCAAAGCGTGGGTTTTCTCACGACTTTTCCCCGCTCTTCTCGTCCGACAGCCGCGCGGCAAGCCCCGTATAGCGCATCGACTGGCGATTGTTCTCCACCATCGTCTTTACAATATCGCCGCGTCCGACAACGATTACCATGCGCTGTGCGCGGGTAACCGCCGTATAGAGCAGGTTGCGGGTAAGCAGGACTCTGGCACATGAAAAGGCAGGCAGAATCACAACGGGATATTCACTGCCCTGACTCTTATGCACGGTGATGGCATAAGCGTGCTCCAGCTCCTCAACCCCGGTAAAATCATACTGCACGCGCTTCTCATCAAAATTGATCGTCATCACCCGATTATGGGAAGTCGGAGGCCAAGCGGTC
>JAZNCR010000263.1:0-11670 GCA_045587605.1 Eubacteriales bacterium | reverse complement strand
TCAAGCTCCTCGGGCTTTAAGAAGAGCGAGTTTACGATATTGTGCTTTCTCTTCATATCTGTACCTGTTGTTGCCCAGGGCTTTTCAATCTGCTCCGGGGTTTCATAGTCAAGAGAAACCGCCTCCATCATCTGTCCCATTGTTCCGTCAGCCAAAATCATAGCGGTCATACGATACTTGTCAGCAAGGTCAAAGCCCTTTACTGTAAGGTCTGCCATCTCCTGAACTGACTCAGGCGCAAGTACTATCATATGAAAGTCGCCGTGTGCACCACCCTTTGTAGCCTGAAAATAGTCAGACTGTGAAGGCTGAATACCACCAAGACCCGGGCCACCACGCTGAACGTTTACGATAAGTGATGGTAAATCCGCACCTGCAAGGTAAGATAAACCCTCGCCCTTTAAGGATACACCGGGGCTTGAAGACGATGTCATAACTCTCTTACCGGTAGATGCTACGCCATATACCATATTTATTGCGGCAATCTCGCTCTCTGCCTGAAGAAATACGCCACCGATTTTGGGCATTCTTTTTGCCATGTATGCAGCAATCTCTGTCTGTGGTGTGATAGGATAACCAAAGTAATGACGGCATCCTGCCATTATTGCCGCCTCAGCGATTGCCTCGTTTCCTTTCATTAAAACCTTTTCTGCCATTTTCTTCACTCACCTTTCTACCTTGATAACGCAATCAGGACACATTGTTGCACAGAATGCGCATCCGATACACGCGTCGGGATTTATCGCCTCTACGGGGTGATGTCCCTTTTTATTGATTTTGTCTGCAGCAAGTGCGAGAACACCCTTTGGGCACGCGCCTACACACAGACCACAACCCTTGCACTTGTCAACTTCGAAGGTTAATACTGCCATTTACAAGCACTCCTTTACTAAGTTTTTCTGTATCGATAATGGGTACAGATTTTTTATTTTATTTTCAAGCGGCAGATACAATGATTGCTCCACCGTTGTGTACATAAGCGGTATACCTGTTTTTTCTGCTATTTCTTCGGCATACTCTGTTGTTTTTAAAACATCCTCCGGGGCTGTTTCCTTGCCGAGGTTTGAGTTGTTTATGATTGAAGTAAACTTTATACGACACGCCGCCTCTATCTCGCGCATAACTTCTATTGCAGAGTCAGCATCTGCCGTCAGCGGTCTGTATTTGTTTACCACGTATATCATCTCATAATCATTTTCTTCGACAATACGCTGAGAAACTCTGCCAAGAGCAAGAGCCCCTCTCTCATCGCCGCCCACATCCAGAACTGCGCGCATCGACTTATCATCGGTCACTGCATATATGTCCTGCGGAAGGGCGGGTATATCTATATTCGTGTTGGCGTACTCAGAGCATATCAGGCGTATTCCCGCTTCTATCAGCAACTCCTCGCTGTCTTTGGTTCGAAAATACGGATTTACAATATCTATATCGGCAATTGTAACATTTTCGTACTGTTTTTTTGCCTCAAGGGCAAAATTCACTGCGATGTTGGTCTTGCCGCTACCGTAATGTCCCGACACGATGGTTATTCGTTTGTTGTTCATACGCCACCTCTTTTCTGCCTTTTACTTTACAGTTTGTTTCTCTGTATCTTACCTGTTGTGGTCTTAGGAAGTTCATCCCTGAACACAACAATCCTCGGATATTTATAAGGCGCAGTATGCTCTTTTACATAACTCTGAATTTCCTTTTTGAGCTCCTCGGTCGGCTCGGTTCCCTTTACGAGAACAATGGAAGCCTTGACGACCTGACCGCGGATCTCATCGGGTGCGGCCGAGACGCCGCATTCAAGCACGTAGGGCAGCTCCATGATCACGCTCTCGATCTCGAAGGGCCCGATGCGGTAGCCGGAGGATTTGATCAGATCGTCCACGCGGCCGACGTACCAGAAATAGCCGTCCTCATCGCACCATGCGGTATCGCCCGTATGGTAGAGGCCGTCATGCCAGACCTCATCGGTCTTTTCGTCGTTGAGGTAATATCCGGTAAAGAGACCGCAGGTCTTGCCCTTTTCGGTGCGGACGCAGATCTCACCCGTCTGACCGACGGGTACGGGGTTGCCCTCGCTATCCACCAGCACGACGTCGTAGAGCGGGACGGGCTTACCCATCGAGCCGATCTTCGGGGTCATGCCGTGCAGATTACCGATCATCACCGTGCTCTCGGACTGACCGAAGCCCTCCATCACCGAGAGGCCGGTTGCCTTCTTGAATTGATGGAATACCTCGGGATTGAGTGCTTCACCCGCGATGGTGGCGTGCTTGATCGAGGAAAGGTCGTAGTCGGCAAGGTTTTCCTTGATCATAAAGCGGTACATGGTCGGGGGTGCGCAGAAGGTGGTTACGCCGTATTTGGCAAACATGGGCAGAATATCGGCGGCGTTGAAGCGGTCGAAGTCGTAAACGAAGACGGCAGCCTCACAGAGCCACTGCCCGTAAAGCTTACCCCAGAGTGCCTTTGCCCAGCCGGTATCGGATATGGTGAGGTGCAGTCCGTCGGGATCGACGCAGTGCCAATATTTCGCGGTAATGAAGTGACCGAGCGGATACTTGAAGTTATGCCGCGCGATCTTGGGATACCCTGTCGTACCCGAGGTGAAGAACATCAGCATCGGATCGTCACCGCAGGCGGCGTCGGGCGCGCGGTCGAAGTGACTGGAGTACATGGTGAACTCATCGTCAAAATCATGCCAGCCCTCACGGCTGCCGCAGGTAAGAATCTTGACCTTCATGTCGGGGCAGGTCTCGGCGGCAATATCCACCTGCTCGGCAACCCGGGAATTCGCGGTACAGAGAATTGCCGATACACCGGCGGCCTTGAAGCGGTACTCCAGGTCGTGTGCCAGAAGCTGATCGGTGGCGGGAATGGCCACAGCGCCCAGCTTATGCAGGCCGAGAATGGCATACCAGAACTGATAATTGCGCTTGAGCACAAGCATAACGCGGTCGCCCCGCTTGATGCCGAGCGATTTGAAGTAGTTGGCGGCGCGGTTCGACTGCCGGCTCATCTCATAGAAGGTGATGCGCCGCTCGGTCTTATCGCGGTCGATATGCAGCATGGCCAGCTTATCCGGCTTGCGCTCAGCCAGCGCATCCACCACGTCGTAGGCAAAGTTAAAGGTATCTTCGTTTTTGAAGGAAACCGCACGGAGCGATCCGTCCTCATCCTCGGTCGGGAGGATAAAGCTGTTCCATACCCGATCCGACTCGACGGTATGCACACGGGCAGGCTTGTGCTGCGGCATATCGTGCGCCGTCTCCTCGCTGATCTCGGGAATCGCCTCTCCTGTGGGATTGAGAACGATGGCGTAGAAAATACAGTCCTCCCCGTCAACGGCAATCATACCGTGGGGCGTCGAGCTGTCGTAATAAATGGTGTCCCCTTCGCCCAAGACCTCGGTATGCTCACCAACCTGCACCTTGAGATGGCCCTTGATGACAATATCCAGCTCCTGCCCCGAGTGGGTGGTCAGCTCAATATCGGTCGTCTCGGCCTCGGGTGTGTATGCGGCACGCACATACAGCGGCTCGGAGATTTTATTTTTGAATGCAGGGGCAAGGTTAAAGTATTCCATACCGTGGGCGGCTGCGATGCGCTGACCGCGCCCGCGGCGGGTCACCGTATATGCACTCAGATTCGGGCTTGTTCCCTCGATAATATCATTCACATCGACACCGAGTGCCATGGCACAGCGATAAATGAACGCGAAGTTGAGATCCTCCCGGCCGCTCTCACAGCAGAGATATTCCTCAACCGAAACGGCGGTCTTCCGCGCCATCTCCTCGGGGGTAAGCCCGACAATCTCGCGCAGCTCGCGAATTCTCGCCGCCATTTCCCCAAGCTTATAGGCAAGGGCAGTTGTTTTCGCCATAATCGTATCCTCCGACAATAAAATCAAAAAAGAAAACCCGTCTCAAAGATTGCTTTGAGACGGGTAAATTACCCGCGGTACCACTCAAATTGCGTCCGCAGACGCCGCTTGGGACTCCGACAAGTCCTTTGGCCTTTACGCAGCTTCACGGGAGGCTCTACTTGCGCCGCACGGCACGTTCTGCACTCCGGCTCGGGAGCGACATGCGTCGAGGGTCGATTGCCGGCTCGCACCACCCGCCGGTTCTCTGAAATCGCTGATTCGCCGCAATTCTCCGTCAATGCCTTTAATGAAATTAGATAGATTATATCACACAAGAGTCGACTTGTCAAGGGGAATTTGATTTTTTATTCCGCAGGTCTCTTTACTTTCCGGGAGAAATGTGGTATACTATGGATAATATTTTGCCGAAAGGAACCGCTATGCCCGCTTCATCGTTATCTTCTGCCGCGCTCGCCTATCTGGGAGACGCCGTTTGCGAGCTCTGCGTCCGCGAGCTGCTCGTCGGACTCGGCTTCACCTCGTCGGCGCGGCTTAATCATTTTGCGCTCGGCTTTGTCCGCGCATCGGCGCAGGCCGAGGCCGTCACGCGGCTGATGCCCCATCTGACCGAGGAGGAGGAGGCCATCTTCCGTCACGGCCGAAACCATACCACCCCCAACATTCCCAAGAGTGCAACCATGAAAGAATACCGCTACGCCACCGGCTTTGAGGTACTGCTCGCCAGCCTCTATACCGACGGAAAAACCGACCGCCTGCGCGAGCTGTTCTCGCTCGCCTATGCTCCCCAGATCGAGGCGCTTCGCGCTGAGCTCGGCTCTGCCGCACCCCAGCAATAATCCGACTGCGAAGCCGCCTTCCCCATGCTTACCGAATCTATTTTACACAAGGAGAATACAAAATGAAAATTGAAATTAAAGTCCGCGATTTCGGCACGATGGTGGCCGAGCTCTATCCCGAGAAGGCTCCGTTGACGGTTGAGAATTTTCTCTCCCTCATTGATCGGAATTTCTTTGACGGTCTGATCTTCCACCGCATCATTGCCGGCTTCATGATCCAGGGCGGCGGTTATGACGTCAACTTCAAGCAGAAGGACGCCGACTCGATCAAGGGCGAATTTGCCGCCAACGGCTTTATGCAGAACGACATCAAGCACACCCGCGGTGTCCTCTCGATGGCCCGCACCATGATCCCCGACTCAGCATCCTCGCAGTTCTTCATCATGCATGAGGACGCACCGCACCTGGATAGTCAGTATGCGGCCTTCGGCCGTGTGATCGAAGGCCTTGAGGTGGTTGACGCCATCGCAACCGTCCCCACCGACCGCCGCGACATCCCGCGCGTTGACGTCGTCATCGAATCGATCCGCCGCATGGCAGAATAAGCTACTAAGAGAGGGTGCCGCACCGCAACGTGCGGCACCCTCTCTCGGCGGCCAAACGAAAAACGAGAAAAATCCGCTTGTCTCGATAAAATTTCACCAAACCCCTTGATTTCCCACGCCGGATACCGTATAATAATAGTTGTAGCCAATTTTGCTAATCTGGAGATAATTACCATGTCAAAGCCCATCACCAAAGCCGTTATCCCCGCAGCCGGCCTCGGCACGCGGATGCTGCCCATCGCCAAGGCTGTTCCGAAGGAAATGCTGCCCATCGTTGACCGCCCTGCTCTCTCTTATCTGGTGGACGAAGCGGTCGCCAGCGGGATTACCGATATTCTGATCATTACCGGGCGCGGAAAAGGCGCCATTGAGGATTATTTTGATTTTTCTCCCGAATATGACCAAAAGCTGCTCGCTTCGGGGAAGAGCGCTCTGGTGGACGAGCTGCACGCCATCGGCGGCGGTGCCAACATCACCTTTATCCGCCAGAAGGAAACAAAAGGGCTGGGACACGCCGTCCGGTGCGCACGCACCTTTGTCGGCGATGATCCCTTCGTCGTGATGTACGGAGACGACGTCATCTTCTCCCGGGTCCCCGCAACGAAGCAGCTCATTGATGCGTACAACCGCTACGGACTTGGTGCCGCCGCAGTCAAGGCCGTGCCGACCGAGCTGGTCACCCGATACTGCTCGCTTAAGGCAGAGCCCATCCCCGGCAGTGACCGCGACTGGCACGTTACCGATATGATTGAAAAACCCCGTCCCGATCAGATCTGGACGAATCTCTCTATCCTCGGCCGCGTTCTTCTGCCGCCCGAGATTTTTGATATTCTCGAAACCACGCCCCCCGGTGCGGGCGGTGAGATTCAGCTCACCGACGCCATGCGCGTGCTGGCGCAGCGCGAGGGCATGACGGCAGTCGACTTTGAAGGAACGCGCTTTGACCTGGGCTCAAAGCTCGGCCTGATGTGTGCCAATGTCACGCTTGCCGCCGAGCATCCCGAAATCGGTGAGGAATTCCGCGCTTTTCTGTGCGATTTTGCAAAAAAATTATAACCGCAAAGTACGAATGAAAGGTTGTATATATGATGGAACGAATCAGCAAAATCAATTATTATCTCGACATTGCCCAGACGGTGGCTGAGCGCTCAACCTGTCTGCGCAAGGCATTCGGTGCGATTATCGTCAAAAACGACGTCATCGTTTCGACCGGATATAACGGCGCCCCCCGCGGCCGCAAAAACTGCTGTGACCTCGGTTGGTGTATGCGCGAGGAGCTGAAAATCCCGCGCGGAGAACGTTATGAGCTTTGCCGTTCGGTGCACGCCGAGGCAAACGCCATCATTGCCGCCCCCCGCGATCAGATGCTGGGTGCCACCCTCTACATGACCTGCATCATGCCGAACGACGGCTCGCTCGTGCCCGGAACCTGCTCTTGCATGATGTGCAAGAAGCAGATCATCAACGCCGGTATCGATACGGTCATCATCCGCGACACGCCCACCGAATATCGCATTATCCCGGTTGAGGACTGGATTACCGACGACGACAGCCTCTCGGGCAAATTCGGCTATTGACCGACGAAGGGTATTGCTCCATGCACATCAAATCATCCGTTCGCAGCACCGCCCTCCTGCTTCTCACCGCCTGCGTGCTTCTGCTCTGCGGCTGTGCGAAGCAAACCACACGAAGCCTGATCACCGATGAAGACGGACTTTTTCTTGAGCCGAAGAGCGGCGTCCGCTACGCCGCCGCACCAATGTGCTATGAGCCGCAGACGGTCGGCGATCCCTACGCTTCCTTCACGCTCGGTTCGCTTGAGGTCGTTTTCTGCGAGGTCGAAGGACTTGATCCGACCGAGTGGCTCTCCGAGGCGTATACCGGAACCGGCTCTATGCTGGTTGCCGCCGATACCGTCCTGCCCGATCTTGCCGGGTTCGCACCCGACACCATCTATCTCTGCGTGCAGAGTGCATCGGTCTGGGCATTTGCTTCGGTGACCGACCCCGCCGTGATTGACGAGGTTGTCCGCGTCTATACCGAAGGTGAAGCGGTTCCCTATCCCGCCACCACACCGGATGCCGATCTGCGCTTCAAATTTGCCTCTCCCGATTATCCGGGCGTTTATTACAATCTGATTTACGTGGATTACGGTGATGCCCGTTACCTCTACGACCGCGGCTCGGGCCGCTGTGTGGAGGTGGGTGATCTTCTGCGCGATTATATCGACGGCAAGATCATCACCGAAGAGGAAACCGCCGAAGAAAGTGCGGCAGATGCATCATGACCATCCGCCCGCTGACCGAGGCGGACATCCCCGCACTCGCCGCCCTTGAGCGGGCGGGATTTCCGGACCCCTGGAATGAAGCGGGTCTTTCCCTTCTTCTCTCCCCGCCCTACGGCGGGCTTTGTGCCGAAGAGGAGGGCACCCTGCTTGCCTATGTCGGCTGGCTCTATTTCCCTGCCGAACAGAATTTCCCGGCAGATGCCGAGATTACCCGCATCACCGTTTCCCCCGATGCACGCAGAAGAGGCATCGGCCGTGCACTGCTCAATGCAATGCGCGCCGCTCTGCTCCCCCCGAATGCGCCCCTGACCGTTCGGCTTGACGTGCGCGAATCCAATCTGCCCGCACAGGCACTCTATGCCGCGTGCGGCTTTTCCCCCTGCGGCCGCCGCCCCCGATTTTACGGCGGTGAGGACGCACTTGAATATAGCCTGACCGTCCCGCCGAAGGGACAAAATTCTTGAAGAGAAAGGCGTTTTCGCCCGGCGAAAACCCGAACCGTATTTATGCTGATTTTTGCTTTTGAAAGCTCCTGCGACGAAACCTCGGCGGCAATCGTGGAGATGGACCATGGCGTTCGCTCCATCCGCGCCAACCTGGTCGCCTCGCAGATCGCCGTGCACCGTCTTTACGGCGGTGTTGTTCCCGAGATTGCCAGCCGCGCCCATATCGAGGCGATCACCAATCTGGCGCACGATGCGCTCGCGGAAGCGAGCTGTACCCTGTCCGATATCGGTGCCGTTGGTGTCACCGCTTCCCCGGGTCTGATCGGCGCGCTGCTCGTCGGCGTCAACTTCGCCAAATCTCTGGCCTATGCCAACCGAATCCCCCTCGTCCCGGTCAACCACATCCGCGCACACGTTGCCGCCGCCCTTCTGGCGCACCCCGACCTGGAGCCGCCCTTCCTCGCGCTCGTCGTCTCGGGCGGGCATACGACACTCTATGCGGTCGAGGACTACACCGATTACCGCATCCTCGGCGGTACACGTGACGATGCGGCGGGAGAGGCCTTTGACAAGGTCGGCCGCGTGATCGGTCTGCCTTACCCCGGCGGTGCGGCAATGGATAAGCTTGCCTCGCTCGGTGATCCCACCGCCGTCAAGCTCCCCTCCCCCGCTCTGCCCGGAGACAATCTCGACTTTTCCTTCCGCGGTCTGAAAACAGCCGCCCTCAACTACCTCAACGGAGAAGCGCAGCGCGGCACGCCCATCGTATCGGCCCCCGATGCACTTGAAGCGGGACGCGCCGCCGATCTTGCCGCATCCTATACCGACACCATCGTCCGTGCAATCGTGAAGAAAACCGGACTCGCCCTGAAGCAAACCGGAATGCGCAGACTCGTTCTGGCGGGCGGCGTTGCCGCAAACGCACACCTGCGCACGGGCTTGCAGGCACTCTGCGAAAAGCGCGGCGTATCCCTCTGTATGCCCCCGCCGGCCCTCTGCGGCGACAACGCCGCCATGGTTGGCGCGCAGGCTTACTATGAATATTGCGCCGGCGTCAGAGCAGATACCTCTCTCAACGCATCGGCTTCCGATTGATCCCCGGCGCCGAAATTTCGGCAGACTGCCGATTCACATTTTTCGGGTTTTGTCAAGTGATTTTCGGCATTTTCTTTCCCCAACGAAAATTTTCGTCAGTTTTTACGAAATGCGCCAAAATTATTTTTGCCGAAAAACCTTTCCACAGCATTTTCAACAACCTGTGGAAAACATCCCGTTTTTTCACAGACGGGATCATTTCGCCCTCAAAAACACCCGACTGTTCCCTAAAAAAAGCCATTAAACATTAGATTTCTGTGGAAAAGCCTGTGGAAACTGTGGAAAAACAAACAGAAACTCTATTGTGGAAAACTCTAAAAAAGCACGAAAATCCCCCGTCACGTCCCCAAAACGGCATTTTGGCAATATGCCGAAATTCACGCTTTTTCTTTCGAAAAACACACTAAATCCGAGAATTCGGATGGAACGGAGGCCCCCTTTGAGTAATTTCGACCAAACCTATCTCAATGATGCCGACCACCGAAACGGCGATCAATCCGCAACCGCACGGGAGGGAGTTTCCCCTGCCGTGATCAAGCGCTTACCCCGTTATTACCGCTATCTCCGCGAGCTGATTCGCCAGGACAAGCTCCGCATCAGCTCAAGCGAGCTTTCCCGCATGATGAACGTGACCGCATCCCAGATTCGTCAGGACTTCAACTGCTTCGGCGGATTCGGTCAGCAGGGATACGGCTACAACGTCAAATATCTCTACGTCAAAATCAGCGAAATTCTCGGTGTTAACCGCCGCTTTACCGCCATCATCGTCGGTGCAGGCAATCTCGGCCGTGCACTCGGCCGCAATGAAATGTTTGCCAAGCGCGGCATTACGCCGACGGCAATGTTCGACGTGAACCCCGAGCTTGTCGGTACCGAAGTCGGCTCCCTGCCCATTCTGTCCATGGACAGCCTGGAGGACTACCTCTCGGTACACCCCACCGATATTGCCGTTCTGACCGTCCCCAAGCCCAACGCCACCGAGGTCGCAAACCGCCTTGCACAGGCAGGCGTGCGCGGCATCTGGAATTTCACCGGCCGTGAGCTTGACCTTTCCGAATTTCACACGCGCGTGGAAAACGTGCATCTCGGAGACTCGCTGATGACCCTCTGCTATGAGCTGAACATGGGCGAGCCCAAGGACGATCGGGATTAACCCCGAAACCGCTGACCAAAGGACATATATCGATGAAACTGACCATCAATTACGGCAAAGAGGTTGTCGTGCTTCCCCTGCATCCCCTGCTTGAGCGGGCGCGCAAGGCGACCAAAAACGACACCTACCTGCTGCTTGTACTGGCAAGTGATCCGCTTCTGCGCGAGGATTATCCTGCACACGCCGACCGCGCGGCAGCCGCCGCAGGGGTCACACGCGCCGAGCTTGACCATGCCCTTGCCTTCTGGCAGGGGGCGGGACTGATCGATGCGGATATGCCCGAGGAAACGGAGGAAGCCGTGCCTCCCGCGCCTGTGCCCACACCCGATAAACAGAAGCTGGAACGCGAATCTTCCATCCCGCATTATACGACCGAGCAGCTGACCGAGCTGCTTGAAGCACGCGCCGATGCAAAATATCTCATCGACGCGGCACAGCAGACCTTCGGCAAAATCTTTACCACACCCGAGATCAACATCGTGCTCGGTATGCGCGACTATCTGGCGCTGGAAAACGAATACATTCTGATTCTGCTCGCCTGGTGCGCGGGAAAAGAAAAGAAAACGCTGCGCTATGCCGAAAAAATGGCCCTCTCTCTCTGGGACGAGGATATCCGCGATGCCGACGCCCTCAACCGCTATCTGCGGCGCCGCGACGAAAACGAAGCGCTGATTGCGAAATTCCGCCGTATCTTCGGTGCGGACAGCCGTTCGCTCAGCACCAAAGAAAAAACCGCTTTCCTGCGCTGGATTGAGGAATACGGATTCGGCACCGATATGGTTACGCTGGCATACGAGGTAACCGTTGACGCCATCAGCAAGCCTTCGGTTGCCTATACCGATTCGGTTCTCCGCCGCTGGCACGAGGAAGGCATTGACTCGCCCGAGAAGGCAAGCGCCGATATTGCCGCCCGCACAAACGAAAAGAAAGAGCAGGCAGGCAGCTCAAGCTTTGATACCAACGATTTCTTTGAAGATGCACTCCGCCGCAGTTACGGTGACGCGTAATCGCGCGGGAAAGGAGGACTCCGAATCCTATGGGGTATAACCGCGACAATTTTCGCCGGATCAAACAAGAATACGAAACCAAATATCTGACCGCCCGCGCCGATGCGGAAGCAAGAAGGATCGAGATCCAAAGCCGCTTTCCCGAAATCGCCGAGTTTGACCTTGCCATGCACGAGGTCGGTGTTGCGCTTCTGCGCACGGCCGTCGGCGGCGGACCGCAGGCGGCAGAACGCCTGGCCGAGCTGCGCCGTCAGAATGAAACGCTGCAGGATGCCCGCCGCACCTTTCTTACGGCAAACGGCTATCCGGCAGACTATACCGAGGTACATTACGAATGTCCTGCGTGCGGCGACACCGGGTATATCGATACCAGGATGTGCGACTGTATGCGCCGTGCCCTCATTTTAGCCGGCTTTGATTCCTC
>JAZNCR010000262.1:0-2064 GCA_045587605.1 Eubacteriales bacterium | reverse complement strand
CCGAGGACACACGGATATTTTTTATGCGTTTACTTCTGCTTGGCCGGAGCGTCGCAGTAGATACAGCGGTAAATCCGCTTCTCGCGGTCGGTCAGCTTGAATACGTGCTGCAGCTCCTGCTCGGTGGTGGTGATGCACCGGGGATTGCGGCACTGAATGACATCGGTCAGACGCTCGGGCAGGGCGGGACTGAATTTGTCCACGCGTACACCGTCACGAATGATATTGACCGTGATGCCGGGGTCAATATAGCCAAGGACATCAAGGTTAAGATCGATTACCTCATCAATCTTGATAATGTCCTTCTTACCCATCTTATTGCTCGCGGCATTCTTGATGATCGCAATCGAGCAGGAAAGCGACTCAAGGCCCAGAATGCGATACAGCTCCATGGCACTGCCTGCACGGATATGGTCGATGACGATGCCGTTGCGAATTGCGTCAATAATCATATTTTTCCTCCTCCGATCACGCGGGCCGTTCGATGCCGAGCAGCATCAGGATCAGCGCCATGCGCATATACTTGCCGTTGAGCACCTGCTTGAAATAGCAGGCACGCGGATCTTCATCCACCGCAACGGTGATCTCATTGACACGGGGCAGAGGATGCAGGATCGCCATATCCGCTTTGGCCGTTTTGAGCTTATCGGGCGTGAGGATATAGCTGTCCTTGAGACGGATATAATCGGCTTCGTTGAAGAAGCGCTCGCGCTGGACGCGGGTCATATAGAGAATATCAAGCTCGGGCATTGCCGCCTCGAGCGAATCGGTCTCCACGCAGGTCGCCTCGCAGTGCGCGAGAACATCATCGCGGATATAGGTGGGAATGCGAAGCTCATCGGGTGAGATCAGCACGAACTTAATGCCGGTACGGCGCGAAAGCGCACTGATGAGCGAATGTACCGTGCGGCCGAATTTGAGGTCGCCGCAAAATCCGACGGTCAGATTGTCCAGCCGTCCCATCCGGCGGCGAATGGTGCAGAGGTCGGCCAGCGTCTGGGTCGGGTGGTTATGACCGCCGTCACCTGCGTTGATGACGGGAATGCTTGCCTTCATCGATGCAACCAGCGGCGCACCCTCCTTGGGGTGGCGCATGGCAATGATATCGGCATAGCAGCTGATGACCTGCACGGTATCCGACACGCTCTCTCCCTTGGACGCGGAGGAGCTGCCGGCATCCGAGAAGCCGATGACCTGTCCGCCAAGCTCGTACATGGCCGCCTCAAAGCTGAGACGGGTACGGGTTGACGGCTCAAAAAAGAGAGTAGCCAGTTTTTTACGTGCGCAGAGATGGGCATAAGCGTCGGGACGAGCGATAATATCGTCTGCCGTGTCAAGCAGCCAATCAATCTCCTCGGAGGTAAGGTCGAGAATATCAATCAAGCTTCTCATGCTTTTGCTCCGTTCACTGCGAGATAATTTTTGATCCGGGTTACGTTCTCTTCGTTTGCGGGATCCTCCTCGAGATATTCGATGATGTCGTAAACGTCAACGATCGAATAAACAGGGAAGCCGAACTGCTCCTCAATCTCCTGCATCGCGCCCTTATCGGTCTGCCCCTTTTCCTTGCGGTCAACCATGATAAAGGTGGCGGCTACCTTGACGCCCTCGAGATGGGAGAGAATTTCCATACTTTCGCGGATGGCTGTACCTGCGGTGATAACGTCCTCGATGATGACGACCTCCTCACCCGGCGTAGGCACGTAACCGACGAAAACGCCCCCCTCACCGTGGTCCTTGACCTCCTTGCGGTTGAAGAAGAAGGGCACGTTAAGGCCGTTCTTCGACAGCGCAACGGCGGCAGATACCGAAAGCGAGATGCCCTTGTAGGCAGGTCCGTAGAGAACGGCGGGCTTTTTGCCGAGCTTTTCAAAATATGCCTTGGCGTAAAATTCGCCGAGGGTTGCGATGTCATTTCCCGTTTTGATCATGCCTGCGTTGATGAAGTAGGGGATCTTGCGGCCGCTCTTTGCGGTAAAGTCGCCGAACTTCAGAACGCCGGCCGACTGCAGAAATTCAATAAACTCTCTCTTGTAGCTTTCCATAATCTGTCTCCCTCTCTTC
>JAZNCR010000261.1:0-11416 GCA_045587605.1 Eubacteriales bacterium | reverse complement strand
TGTTTATCGGACTTTTTCGTGGTGGAGATAAGGGGGCTCGAACCCCTGACCTCTTGAATGCCATTCAAGCGCTCTCCCAACTGAGCTATACCCCCGAATTGCGGTGCTGTCTTGTCAGCGCCGCGCTGGTCGAGATGACAGCATTTGAACCTGCGGCCTCTTGGTCCCGAACCAAGCGCTCTACCAACCTGAGCCACATCTCGATTTCGCAGAACAGCAGGTATTATTATAGCATGAGGTTCGGGGTTTGTCAAGCCTTTTTTTCGCTTTTTTGCCGCGGATACGCAGTCTTTAGGGCAAAAATTCGGGGGATATGGTATCGGTTACGTATTTTTGCAGTGTGCCCAGGGTGAACGCGCCGTTGAGCTGTGCGCCGTGGGCGGCGGCAAGCTCGGAGGTGTAGTCGGCGAGGCGGTAGAGCGCCAGGCTGTCACGGTTCATCGAATAGTGGGTGACGGTCGGGACGAAGACGACGTTGTCAATATAGGGGTCGTTCCCCGATTCGGTGACGATGTCAAAGGTGAGCAGACCGCCGACCATGTAATAGCTGTAGAGCATGGTGGAAATGAGGTTGCCGGTTGAATAGGAAACAAGCGTGCGGTTTCCGCCGGTGCCCGTCAGCCATTCGATGGGCTGGATATTATGCGAGTGACTGCCGAGGATGACGTCAGCCCCCTCGTCGGCGAGCAATTGCGCGAGCCGTTTCTGCTCGGCGTTGGGGGCAAATTTTCCCTCGTCCCCCCAATGCATGGCGACGAAGATAAGATCGGCACCGCTCTCGCGTGCAGCGGCCATCTGCCGCTTGATGTCTGCGTCCTTGGCGTAGGGGACGATATGGCGGCTGGAGGCAGAGAGCGCGTTGACGTGCGACCAGTTAATCAGGGTCGTATAGGAGAGAAAGGCGATTTTGACGCCGTCCTTCTCGACAATTTTGAGGTTATCGGCATCATATGCCGTGCGGGAGCAGGCACCGAGCGTAACGGCGTCGGTGGACGCCCAATAAGCAATGCTTTCGTCAAGCCCCTGCTCACCCATATCGAGCATATGGTTATTGGCGATATTGATCACGTCAAAGCCGACGGCGAGCAGATCGCGTCCTGCATCGGCGGGGGAGTTGAAGTCGGGATAGCCCGCGACGGGACGGCTCCCCGCAATGGGCGATTCGTGATTGACGTAGGCGAGGTCGGCCGAGGAGATGATCTGCGCCAGACCGTCGTACATCGAGGCAAACGCGTAGCTCTGCACGGGTCCGCCCGCTGAGGCGAGGGCGGCGGCATTGGCGCGTGCATCGGTGAAGACTGCCTCGTGGATAATATTGTCGCCCGCCGCCACGAAGGTAATGCGGGAGGACGAGATGGGGGATTCGATGGGGGTGTCCGGCACGGGCGGAGCCGCGGTTTCGGGCGGGGTAAGTGCGGCGATGGGGGACTCGGGCGGGAGCGGCTCTGACGTCGTGGGGGGAGAGGGAAGTGTGGCCGTATCCGATGCCGGTCCGAGCCCACATCCGCCAAGCAGAAGAAGTGCGAGCAGAAGTGCGCAGTATTTTATATTCGATCTCATGATGTACTCCTTATTTGTTCGGTGCTTACCGTTAACACAGTATGCAGATACGACCATAGTATACCACACGGCATGACAAAAAGCAACCCTGCGCAGGGGGATGCAGGCGGAATTGTCCGTAAAATGCATGAAAATAGATAAAAAAATGACAAAATTTCCCGTATATTTATTAGAAAACGCCATTGTTTTTTTTATGTCAATATGTTAAAATAAAAACAATCGGTAAACGGCCGGGAAAACAGCATATTTTAAGGAGCAGAATTATGTACAAGGTAACCATCATTGGTGCAGGAAACGTTGGCTCGACAATTGCGTACACGTTGGCTGTTACAGGTACCGCGGATGAAATCGTTTTGATTGACCTCGATCACAAGCGCGCAATGGGAGAGGCGCTGGATATTCGCCAGAGTGCGCCCTTCTGTGCGGCAATGACCATTTATGCCGGAGATTATTCGGATGCGGCCGGCTCGAATATCGTTATTCTGACGTCGGGCATCGCGCGTAAGCCGGGGCAGTCCCGCCTTGAGCTGGCGCAGACCAACGTCGATATTACCAAGACCATCATTCCGCAGATTACACGTTACGCACCCGATGCATTCTATATTATCGTCAGCAATCCGGTTGACATTCTGACCTATACCTTTTTCCGCCGTTCGGGACTTCCCGCCAACCATATCATCGGTTCGGGCACGATTCTCGACACTGCGCGTCTCCGTCAGCGTCTGTCCGAGTGCTACAACATCAGCCAGAAGAGCATCCATACCTGGGTGTTCGGCGAGCATGGCGACACCTCGTTTATTCCGTGGTCGCAGTCGACCATCTCGGGCGTCGCAATCGATTACTTTGACGACGTTCTGCGCGGCCGCGACGAAGCCGCACCCGATCTGAACCGCGAAGAAGTGGAGGCCTACGTCCGCAAGTCGGGCGGCCGCATTATTGAGCGTAAGGGGGCAACCTACTACGCGGTATCCGCGGCGGTCAACCACATCTGCCACACGCTGATGAGCCGTCTTGACCGAACCATGACGGTTTCCACGCTGATGGAAGGGGAATACGGTCTGACCGACGTATGTCTGAGCGTCATGACCATCGTCGGCGGCAACGGTGTAAACGGCAAGGTTCTCTGTCCGCTCAACGACGCCGAGCTTGCCCAGCTGCACAAGAGCGCGGATACGCTCAAGGCGATCATCAAGGATTTGGATATTTAACGCACGGTTGCGTGAAAAAACAGCATGGAATTTGGGAAATCCAAATTCCATGCTGTTTTTTGCGTTTTATACGCACAAGCAAATCGTTTTGCGCCGGGCGGTGCGCGTTTACCACGGCTCCTCCCGGGAAAAGAGAGGGGATTCGATGGTGCAGATGTGTTCCATGCGGACGGTTTGGCCGTCGTCGAGGACGACGGCGGCGGCATAGGTGTCGATTCGTTTGACGTGGCCGCTGATTGTGACGTATGCTCCGCCCGATTTGTGTGAATCGGGACGGAAGCAGGTCATCGTGATCGAGGGATGCTCGGCAATGCGGTCGGATAGGAACTGCAGCTTTTCTTCGATCCGGCTTTTTTCGTCCTCGTCAAGCTCGATCTGCCGCTCGGTCAGCCGCTCTGTTTCGCGGATGGCGTCGTTGTGTCCGGTCAGCGCGGCGAAGGGAGAGAACTGTGCGGCGCGGTCGGCGCGCGGCATGGGCGGGTGCTTTTTTGAGCGGGGGCGGGATAGATGCAGAATATCGTCGTATTCGTGCGTTTCCTTCATGCGCTTCTCCTTTATGCCTTATGCCCGCCGATGCGGTCGTTGCGGTCGCGGGCGGTGGCGTCTTCCTCGAGATTCATTCCTTTGAGGATAATATTTTTTCCGTATCTTTTTTTGAGCGTCAGCATCGTTTCCTGAATGTGCCGCTCACGGGTGAGGGCCGCTTTTTCTTCGGCATACGCCCGCTCAAGCGCGGCGGGATCGGTGAAAATATCAAGCTGCTCCGGCCGTGCGGGGCGGGATGCGGCTTCCTTTTCGTCGATGACGCGGCAGGCGGTCAGATTCAGGCGGCGAACGAGCAGGGCGGAGTCGACGATGCGGTCGTAGAGCAGCGACACCGCCTCGCGGATGCGGTGCGCCGATGCGGTCGGGCGGTCGAGGTTTTCCGTCCCGTGCGCATGGCGGGGAATTTTCCTGCCGTAGCGATCGGTTGTGACCTCGCCCGCATATGTGCGGCCGTCCTTCAGATTATCCACGTCGTAACCAACCGTCAGCACAAGCTGATCGCTCACCAAGTGCTTATCCACCAGATCCAACGCCAGCTGGTCCGCCATCTCGCGAACGACCAGCCTTGCTTTCTCTGCCGTATAGGGCACCGAGAGCACCTGACCCGAGCCGATGCTGTTCTCCGCGGGACGGTATGCCTTGATCTCGCGCAGGGTACAGGGCTCATATCCCCACGCATGATCGATGAGCAGCTCGGCATTGACGCCGAAGAGGCGGTAGAGCAGGTCCTCGTTGTAGAAGTCTCTCTCGCCGCCGAGGGAGGCCCGTGCGACGTCTCCCATGGTATGAAGTCCGACCGATTCGAGCTTTTTTTCGTATCCGTGACCGATGCGCCAGAAATCGGTCAGCGGGCGGTGTCCCCAGAGCAGACGGCGGTAGGTGAGCTCGTCAAGCTCGGCAATCCGCACGCCGTCGGCATCGGCGGGGACGTGCTTGGCCACGATATCCATCGCCACCTTGGCGAGATACAGATTGGTGCCGATCCCTGCCGCTGCCGTGATACCCGTCGAGCGGTAGATGTCGCGGATGATGCGGGCGGTATATTCGCGCGCCGTCACGCCGGCATGGGGAAGATAGGCGGTCAGATCGAGGAAGACCTCGTCGATGGAATAGACGTGAATATCCTCGGGGGCGATATGCCGCAGGTAGATCTCGTAAATCCGGGTGCTGTACGCGATATAATGCGCCATTCTGGGCGGCGCGGCAATATAATCGACGGCAAGAGAAGGGTTTTCGCGCAGGGCGGTGTCGTCGGTCGATTTGCCGGTCAGGCGGTGACCGGGGGCGAGACGGCGGCGATCGGCGTTGACCTCGCCGAGGCGTGCAATCACCTCAAAAAGACGGGCGCGTCCCGAAATGCCGTAGGCCTTGAGGGGAGGGGTAACGGCAAGGCAGATCGTCTTTTCGGTGCGGCCGGTATCGGCCACAACCAAATTGGTGTTGAGCGGATCAAGTCCGCGTTCGATGCATTCGACCGATGCATAGAAGGATTTCAGGTCAATGCAGGCATACTGTCTTTCCACACGCTCACCTCCTATCGTTAAGGTTGAAATCCCGCAGGAGCGATCTGCCCCTGCGGGAAAGGTTTGTCTTATCTTACCTGTCCGTCACCGTCGATGAGATACTTGTCGGTGGTCAGTGCTGCAAGCCCCATCGGACCGCGTGCGTGCAGCTTTTGGGTCGAGATGCCGATCTCGGCACCGAAGCCGAACTCGCCCCCGTCGGTAAAGCGGGTGGACGCATTGACATAGACCGCTGCCGCATCTACCTCACGGCAGAAGCGGTCGGCCGCCGCGCGGGTACGGGTGATGATCGACTCGCTGTGACCGGTGTTATAGCGGTTGATGTGGGCGATGGCATCCCCGATGGTGTCGACCACCCGGATGGCCAGAATATAGTCGTTGTATTCGGTTGCCCAGTCCTCCTCGGACGCATCCTCCGCGTCGGGGAGAAGAATCTTGGTGCGCGGGCATCCCCGCAGGGTGACCCCCGCTTCCTTTGCCGCATCGGCAAAGGCGGGAAGGAATTTGGCGGCTACCGAAGCGTGAACCAAGAGGGTTTCAAGCGCATTGCAGACCGAGGGACGGGAGGCCTTGGCGTTGATTGCCACCTTGACCGCCATGTCAAGGTCGGCCGTTTCATCAATATACATATGGCAGTTTCCCGCACCCGTCTCAATGACGGGGACGCGTGCATTTTCGACGACCGTGCGGATCAGACCCGCACCGCCGCGCGGAATGACCACGTCCAAGAGCCCGCGTGCCGTCAGCATGGCCGAGACGCCTTCCCGCTCGGTGCGTTCGACCAGCGCGAGCACCGCAGGATCAATCCCCGTGCCGGCCAGCGCGCTCTTCATTGATGCGACCAGCGCGCGGTTGGTTTCAATTGCCTCCTTGCCGCCGCGCAGGACGACTGCATTGCCCGTTTTGAGGCAGAGGGCCGCCGCATCTACCGTGACGTTCGGCCGTGCCTCGTAGATCATGCCCACGACGCCCATCGGCACCTTGACGCGGGAGATCACAAGGCCGTTCGGTCGGACCCAGCGCTCGCCCGAGCCGATGGGGTCGGAAAGTCCGACCAATTCGCGCAGGGCGGAGCAGATGCCGTCAAGCCGCGCCTCGGTCAGGCGCAGGCGGTCGAGCATGGTAGAGGGCACGCCGTTATCGGACGCCGCCGCAAGGTCGCGCGCATTGGCCGCGAGGATGCCGTCGCGATCGGCGGACAGACCGTCGGCGATGGCCAGAAGCGCGGCGTTTTTCTTCGCGGCCGAGGCAGACGCAATGGATGCCGCCGCTGCCTTCGTTGCCGTGCAAAGCTCGGTAATATATGCCTGAATATCCATAGGGAATCCCCTTTCACTTAAGGTTGAGACGGTTCTGTCCGTCGTGTGGGCAGATACTTATTTTGCTTCAAAATAGGTTCCGATATTCTCTCCGTCCATTAAAGCGTAAAGCACGGTGGGATCGGCACCGTTGAGGATGTACATGGGAATGCCGGCTTCGGTCACGATGCGGGCGGCCGTCAGCTTGGTTGCCATACCGCCCGTGCCCCGCTCGGTGCCCGCTCCGCCTGCGGCGGCAATGAGCTCATCGTCGATATGCGATACGACCGGAATCAGGCGAGCGTCGGTATATTTGCGGGGATCGCGGTCGTAGAAGCCGTCCACGTCCGAGAGGTTAATGAGCAGGTCGGCGCGGCAGATGAGGGAAACGTAGGCCGAGAGGGTATCGTTTCCGCCGAATTTCAGCTCTTCAATCGACACCGAGTCGTTTTCATTGACGATCGGCACACAGCCGAGGGCCAGAAGAGATTCGAAGGTGTTGCGGATTGCGGCGAGGCGGGCGGGATTGTCCACGACGTCGCGGGTCATCAGAATCTGACCGACCGTATGACCGTAGGTCGAGAAGAGGCGCTCGTACATGGCCATCAGATCACTCTGTCCGACGGCGGCCATTGCCTGCTTTTCCTCGGGGGTGCGGGGACGGTGATCGGCGCCGAGGCGCGCGATTCCCGCGCTGACGGCGCCCGAGGAGACGAGAATGACCTGTCTGCCTTCGTTTTTGAAGTCCGAGACGATTTTGACCAGTGTCTCAATTCGTCTGAGATTCAGGTGCCCGGTGGAATGGGTGAGGGTTGAGGAGCCGATCTTGATGACAATCCGACGGATTTGGGCAAGGTTTTCCATAAAAACAAACTCTTTCTTTATCTTCCGCATAATAATTTTACAAAAAAGACTTTCAAAATCTGCGGAAATATAGTATAATAAATAATGATTCGACATCTCGGCAGCACTTGGCCGATGAATATACCTATTATACAGCGAATCTCTCTTTTTTGCAAGCAAAATTCCGAATTTTATTGCGCGAGGCGCAAAATTTATATACGGAGGAAGAGCGGATGAAATCCCGATACACCATTACCATCGCCGATATCCAGATGAACGTCCTCACCGAGGAGCCCGAGGCTTCGGTCACCGAGCTCGTGAATACGATCGACCGTCGGATCCGTGAGATCAACACCCGTTCCCGCCATTGCTCGAAGACCGAGGCCGCTCTGCTTTGTGCACTCGATTACTGTGCAGACAAATTTAAGGCACAGCGTCGGCAGAAGGTGCTTGAGGCCCAGCTTGCCGTTGCCCGCGCCGAGATCGACGATCTGCGCGCCCAGCTTGCGGCAGAAAAGACCCGCTTCTGATGGAGCTTATTCGTCCCCTGCCCGAGCTGCTTGCCCCCGCCGGCTCTCCCGCCGCGCTCGATGCGGCCATTGAGGGGGGAGCCGATGCAGTCTACTTCGGCGGCTCTGCCTTCAATGCCCGTATGCTGGCGCAGAATTTCGGCGGCTCCGCCATGGATGATGCCGTCGCCCGCTGTCACGCCTACGGCGTCAAGGCATACGTTACCCTCAACACGCTGGTGACCGACCGTGAGATGGAGGACTGCCTTCGCGCGGCCGAGGCCGCGTATCGCGCGGGCGCGGATGCGCTCATCGTTGCCGACCTTGGTGTTGCGGCGATGCTTCGGCGGCAGATCCCCGACCTCGCGCTTCACGCGTCCACCCAGGCGAGCGGACACAATGCCGAGGCGGCCAAGATGCTTGCCGGGCTCGGATTCACCCGTATGGTGTGTGCGAGAGAGCTGTCGCGGGAGGATCTTGCGCGGCTTACCGCCGAAGCCCCCATTGAAATCGAAATGTTCGTGCACGGTGCACTCTGCGTTTCCCATTCGGGGCAGTGCCTCTTTTCGTCGCTTGTCGGCGGCCGAAGCGGAAACCGCGGTACCTGTGCACAGCCCTGCCGCCTGCCCTATACGGTCGGCGGACGGGAAAAATATCCGCTTTCCCTGCGGGATCTCTCGCTGGCACCCCACGTGCCGGCGCTGATCGATCTCGGCGTTTCCTCACTCAAGATCGAGGGACGGATGAAATCGCCCGAATACGTCAGAGACGTCGTCTCCATTTGGCGCAGACTGCTTGATGAACGCCGCGGAGCGAGTGCCGACGAGATGCGCCGTCTGGCCGATATTTTCTCGCGCGGCGGGTTTACCGACGCATATTTCCGCGGTCTTCGCCCCGACGGAGACAACTCTGCCATGCTCGGCGTCCGCTCGGAGGCGGACAAGGCCGCCTCACGCACCGCAGAGCCCTTCCGCGCCATCACGCGCACCTCGCCGCTTTCTTTTCACGCGGTGATCCGCGCCGATGTGCCGATGCGCCTCTCGGCCGAGGCTGACGGAAGACGGGTGACGGTGGCGGGAGAGGTCCCCCAGCCGGCACGTACTGCGCCCATCGACCGCGATGCCGTGATGCGGTGTCTGGGGAAGCTTGGCGGAACGCCATATGCACTCGACCGTGCGACGGTCGAGCTGGATGAGGGGCTGATGGTACCGGTGTCGGCACTTAACGCTTTGCGCCGCGCCGCGGTGTCGGCACTCTCCCCCCATACGCCGCATCCCGATTTTGCCGCGGGCGCGTACCGGCCGCTTACGCAGACGCCGACGTCTGCCGCGCATCCCGGCCGCATTGCGCAGTTCCGCACGGCGGAGCAGATTACGCCCGCCGCACGCGCCTTTTTTGATCATATTTACCTTCCCCTTGAAATATATGCAGACACGCTCCCCGATCTTTCGGTCGACGGCGTGATTCTCCCCCCCGTCGTTCTCCCGCATGAGAGAGAGGCACTCTGCGCCATGCTGCAGGATGCCGTCCGCGCGGGGGCAAAAGAAGCGCTGGTGGGCAATATCGGACATATCGCACTCGCCGCCCGAGCCGGGCTTCGGGTGCACGGTGACTTCCGCCTTAACGTCACGTCGGCCGAGACGCTGGCTGTGCTCGGCACGCTCGGCGTCGGGGACTGCCTGCTCTCTCCCGAGCTGACCCTTCCCCAACTGCGCGATCTTCCCGCAGAAGGACCGAAGGCGGCGGTGGTGTACGGCCGCGTTCCGCTGATGGTGCTTGAAAAATGTGCTATCCGTGCGGTGGCCGATTGCCGTCGGTGCGCCGAGAAAACGGCGGTGCTCACCGATCGCCGCGGCGTTCGCTTCCCGATGCTCCGCACCTGGCAGCATCGCACGCTGATCGTCAATTCCCGCCCGACCTATATGCTTGACCGACTCCCCCGACTCTCTGCGGCGGGTGTTGCCTCGCATCACTATCTCTTTACGGTGGAATCCCCTGACGAGGTCGACCGTGTTATCCGTGCCGCCAAGCGGGGGGACGCTCCTGCGGGCGATGTTCGTCGAATTTGATTTTTCTCACATAAAGGATTTACTATGCCAACCGAACTGATTTTAGCCTCAGCCTCTCCCCGACGCAGGGAGATTCTGACCACGCTTGATATTCCCTACCGCGTGCTCGTCTCGGATGCGGACGAAGGTCTGCCTGATGGAATTTCACCGGCCGATGCGGTTCGCACGCTTGCCGCCCGTAAGGCCGAGGCGGTGTATGCCCTTGCGCCCGACGCCGCCGTGCTCGGTGCGGATACCGTTGTGACCATCGACGGAGATATTCTCGGCAAGCCGCGTGATGATGCGGATGCCGCCGCCATGCTTCGCCGTCTCTCGGGGCGCACGCACACCGTATATACCGGGGTAGCGCTTGTATACGGCGGGAAGACGGTCACCGCACACGAGGCGACGGTCGTTCGTTTTGCCGAGCTGAGCGACGCAGATATTCATGCCTATATCGCCACGCGTGAGCCCGCCGATAAAGCAGGAGCGTATGCGGTGCAGGGCATTGCGGCTCGCTTTATCGAGGGCATTGAGGGCGACTATTTCAACGTCGTCGGTCTGCCGGCAAGACGCGTCGTCACCATGCTTGAGGCAGCAGGACTTTGTCCCGCTCCCCGCGCGGCCAAGCAGGAGAACTGATACAACGCACCAAAGGGGATACCTCCCCGACAGAAAGGATCGTATATGTCAAAAATTATCGGAATTGACCTTGGAACGGCGAATACGCTGCTTTTCTTGAAGGGACGCGGAATCGTTTTGCGCGAGCCCTCGGTGGTGGCCATTGAGCGGAATACAGAGCGCGTTCGCGCGGTGGGGCGTGAGGCTAAGCTGATGCTCGGCAAGACGCCCGGCTCGATTGCGGCCTACCGCCCGATCAAGGACGGCGTGATTGCAGACTTTGAAATCACGGCGGCTATGCTCCGTGACTTTTTTCGCCGCGTTTCGGCAGGTAATATTTTTTCCCGACCCTATGTTGCGGTCAGCGTGCCCTACGGAGTGACCGAAGTGGAACGCCGCGCCTTCAAGGATGCTACGCTTGAAGCGGGTGCGCGTGCGGTGGCGATGATTACCGAGCCGATCGCGGCCGCCATCGGTGCGGGTCTGCGGGTCGGCGGACCGCGCGGGTGCATGGTTGTGGACATCGGCGGCGGAACGACCGAGGTTGCCGTGCTCAGCCTCGGCGGCATCGTGCGTTCAACCTCGCTCCCCATTGCGGGGGGCGAGTTGGACGAGGCCATTATGCAGTACGTCAAGGCAAAATACGGCATTTCCATCGGCGAAACGTCGGCCGAGATGCTCAAGAAAAGCATCGGATCGGTGCATCCGAGCACCGATGAGGGGAAAATGGACATTCAGGGTCTGACCCAGCGGACGAGTATGCGGACGGGGCTTCCGGCCGTGCTCTCGATCTCCTCGGGCGAGCTGCGCGAGGCCATGTACGATCAGGTTGAGCATATCCTCAAGTGCATCTGTGATACGCTGGAGAAAACGCCCCCCGAGCTGTCGGCCGATATTTACGATTACGGCATTATGCTGACGGGCGGAAGCTCGCTGATGCGGGGACTGCCTCAGCTCATCACCGAGCGCACGGGCATTCGCGTCACGCTGGCCAAGCATCCGCTTGACTGTGTCGCACTCGGCATCGGTCGGATGATCAATACCGACAACAAGGCGGACAGCAACCTCGAATATACCAACTGACAAGCATTCTCCGGGGCAAGCCCGGAAATGCGGAAGGGAGCCGCATGGGCAAGTTTTTTCGCAGCCGATTTTTCTTTGTTACCCTGATTGTCGCCCTTGCGGTGGTGATCGTGCCGACGGTGCTGTCGGCCATGGGACTTTCCGATTATATCCGGGGGACGCTTCAAACGGTTGCCT
>JAZNCR010000260.1:0-2723 GCA_045587605.1 Eubacteriales bacterium | reverse complement strand
AGCTCGTGCGAGGTGTCAATAATGGGTTTGATCAGCGCGCGGGTAAATTTGTTCTTGTGCAGAGGAGCGACAAGCTCGGTGATTGCCCAGGAGCGTCCCATACCTGCAGTCAGCTGAACGAAAAGCTTGGCGCCCGTTTTGTGGATCTCATCCATAAACAGCTTGAGCTCATCGAACATTTTCGGATTCTGCCAAAGCCATTTCCCCCAGAAGGTGTCTCTGAGGGGAGCAATGCCGGGGATAATGAGACCGACGTTGTTTCGGGCTCGTTCAAGGAAGAGGTTTGCCGCTTCACGGTCAAAGTGACAGCCGCCAAGCTCAAACCAGCCGAACAGCGACGTGCCGCCCATCGGGCACATGACAATGCGGTTCTTGATCTCCACATTGCCGATTTTCCACGGGGTGAATAATGCCTCGTATTTCTTTTCCGTTTGGTTCATCAGCGTGGTTCCTTTCGTCTTTTCTGTATGATATGGATACGCGCGGTATGTCTTGGAGAAACCAAACTTGTTGAAGTTTCAACAAGCATAGCTATTGTACCATATATTTGTTAAAAAGTCAACAAAACCAAGCCTTTTTACAAAAAAAGAAATGCCGTGTCCGCCGCTCCGAATGTCACTCTCACAAGGCGGATTTTTTAAGTGTCTTCATGCTTATCTTTTTTCTTGCACAAGGTGTTTACAAATGCGGAAAAGTATGGTATACTAATATAATCGGAGTATTATCGTCAAACGAAAGGAGATGAAAGGATGGCGGATGTTAGCCCCAAGGCCTTCGGCGGTGCGAAATTGCCGCGATTGCGCGTTCTGCCGACGATTCTTTTTGCGCTGCTGGTGACACTTGCCTTTGCCTCGGCCCTTCCGTCTCCTGCGGCGGATGCGAGCGGTATGGCCGTCTTTCTTTCGGCATGGCCCATGGCGATGATCGCTGCGCCCGGACTTGCCCTGGCCGCATTTTTGGCGCTTCTCTCCCATCCGGCTGTGCTCTGGGCTCTCCTTCCGCTGACGGGATGTCTTTGCTTTTGGATCAGCCATGATTTGCCCACGGCGATTTTCTCGCTTTTCTGGTTTTTGCCTGCCATCTGTCTTGCTCGCCTGCTTGAGCGGGACGTCGCTCGCGTTTCGGCGATTTGTCGGCTTTCCTTTGTCTGTGGGGTGGTTTGCCTGATTCCGCTGTATCTGAATGCCGGCCGCTCGTTTGGAACCTTTCATCCGGTTGAACTGATCAATATTGCAAACGATGCCATGATTGAGCTGTTCGCTTCCATCCGCATCGCCGATATAGATGGCACGCTGATCGCCTACGGTGAGAAGCAGGCGGCTGAGATCGCACAGCTGATGCTTCTTCTTTTGCCCGGCATGACCGTTCTGCTCTGCAACCTGACTGCGTGGGCGGCACACGGCCTGCTGCTCTGGCTTTTCCGTCTGCACGGAATGGGGCAGATGCTTTCGCCGAAGGTGTGCGAGCTTTGCCTCAGTCGGATTGCCGCCGTTGTCTTTCTTTTTGCCTGCGGATGCTCGCTGCTTTACGGGGCGGGGGAACCGGTGGGGGCGTTTGAGGCAATCGGGCTGAATCTGCTTTTGGTGTTTGAGCCGGCCTTTGCGGCGATCGGCTTCTCGGCAATTTCCGCCTCGCTGCGGGAACGCTCGAATCTCGCCAAAACGCTTATCTGCGCATTTTCCGTCTTTTTCCTTTGCGGTGCCGGTGTTTGTCTTTTGCTGATCGCCTTCTATGGCGTGATCAAGACCTTTCGGCGCAGCAGGGCAGTCTGATGTTTGTCCTCTTTTGGGTTTGATTTGATAAGGAGGTATCTATGCCAAATAAGTCCAAACAACCGAAATTCCGTATTTCGCGCACGCTGTTTTACGGCTGCCTTGCGGCGGGCGGTGCACTTTTTCTTGTGCATATGCTGCTCTGCGCGCTGACGAAGGTGCCTGCTGCGCTCAGCGGAACCGCACTTCTTTTGGTTTATCTTCTGCTTGTTCCCGTTTGTATTCTGCTTGACCGGGCCCGTCTGGCGCGGCAGGCCGCGCAGGAGGCTCAGCTTCCCGCACTCGGCAATATGATGATCGAGATGCTTTCCCGCGTGGATTCGCCCTACTTGATTACCGATGAGAAGGGCTCCATTATCTGGTATAATCGCGCCCTGCTTGCGCTGACCGATCGGCGCGACTCGCTCTACGGTCTTCCGGCCGATCAGTTTTTTCCCGTTCGCATGGCCGATCTTTTCCGTGACGAGCGTGAGGACGGCGTGCCCATGGTGCTGAGTGACCGTTATTTCCGTGCCAAAGTACAGCGCATTCCCGTTCCGGGTAAGAATTTTTGGCTGACGGTACTGACCGAGGACACCGAATTCGTCCTGCTGGCCGACCGTGCCGCGCGCGAGCGGACGCTGGTTGCCTATATTCTGCTCGACAACCTGGACGAGCTTGCCAAATACGTCCGCGAGGGATACCGCGCGGCGGCAAATGAAATCGACACTATCCTCAAGCGCTGGGCCAAGAGCCTCGACGGTGTGCTGACCGAATACGACCGCAACCGCTATATGCTCATTTTCCCCGCCGGACATCTCTCTGCCTGCGTAGAACGCCGCTTCTCGATCTTTGATGAGATCCGCGACGTCCGCATCGGCGAGAACAGTATGTCGGTCCCCGTCCCCATGGGTATTTCCACCCTCGGAGAGACGCTGGCCGAGCGTGCCGCCAATGCCAACGCGGCGCTGG
>JAZNCR010000259.1:0-9364 GCA_045587605.1 Eubacteriales bacterium | reverse complement strand
TTCAAAGGACGCACTGAAATTTTTAACAAAATTGGATAAAAAATCGGTTGGCAGAATCCGTGATGCTATTGCGGGGCTGACCTATAATCCACCTGTCGCAGATATAAAAACAATGCAGGGGTACAATGACGGACGTAAACGACTCCGTGTTGGCTCGTGGAGAATTATCTACCGTCACAAAAACCAAGAAACGGTTGAGATCATTCTCGTGATTGATATTGGCTATCGCGGAGATATATACAAATAAGGAGGTATCGTTTATGTCAAGTATTGCAATTGAAGCTGCACGCTTAATGGATGCTCTGCCTGAAGCAGACAAGGCGTTTGCTTATGAGTTTATCAAAAAGTTGGTTCTTGCTTGGGATCCCGATTTTACCAAGGTGACTGCCGACGAAGCAAAGAGAATAGAGGATGCGGAAAACAGCGGTTACGTTGATGCAGACGATATTGATTGGGAGAGCATTGGAACCGATGAGTAATGTAACCCATACTGTTGAAACGAACGAAATTATACAGGCATTGATTGAGGCAAGACGTGCGTCGGGAATGACGCAAAAGGAATTGTCCGAGCTTACGGGAATAGCCCAAGGCGATATCAGTAAGTTGGAAAAAGGAAACGCAAATCCGTCCTTACGGACCTTGATCAGACTCGCCGAAGGAATGGGGATGCAGTTAAAGGTGGAATTTTGTCCTTCAAGCCATTGATAAAGCAGGGCGTTTTTGCCCTGCTGAATTTTTGAAGTTAAGCATCGAAAATTACCGATTGGTTATGTGAAATTACCAATCTTATATCCCATACACATCGGCGACGCGATGCTCGTACGACAAAAGATTTATCGTGTACGCAGGTAATCGGGAAGCGTGAAAGGTGAAGAGGGAATGAAGATTTTCGCCACGGGCGAAAATCAACCGAACTTATTCACTATTCACTTTTACTTCTTACCTCTTCTTACCTCCTAACGGTATCACGGATGCAAAAGCAGAAAGGATTTTTTATGAAATCACGGATTCTCTGTGTCGTCGGTCCGACGGCGAGCGGAAAGAGCAGTCTTGCCATCGCGCTTGCACGGCGGCTGTCGGGTGAGGTAATTTCCTGTGACTCGATGCAGATCTATCGCGGCATGGATATTGGCACGGCCAAGGCAACGCCGGCTGAGCAGGCAGAGGTGCCGCATCATCTGCTTGACTTGGTTGATCCTGACGAGCCTTTTTCGGCGGCTGATTACGTTTCGGCCGCGCAGGCGGCAATCGCCGAGATCACGGAGCGGGGGAGGCTTCCCGTTCTCTGCGGCGGTACGGGGCTGTATTTGGACAGCCTGCTCCGTCCGACTGCGTATGCGGCCCCCCCGCCCGATCCCGCGCTTCGCTCGGCGCTTGCCGCCGATATGGAGGAGCTTGGGCCCGGGGTAATGCACGCCCGTCTTGCGGCGCTTGATCCCGTATCAGCCGAGCAGATTCATCCCAACAACAAAAAGCGGGTGCTTCGCGCCCTTGAGATCTGCCTTTCGGCGGGCTGCAGAAAGAGCGAGCTTGACGCCGCATCGGTTCGGGGGGACACGCCCTATGATGCCTGTGTGATTGGTCTGCGGTGGCCGCGCGAGCTGCTCAATGCGCGGATCGATCTGCGTGTGGATGCGATGCTTCGGGACGGACTGGTACAGGAAAGTGCCCGTTTGCTTGAAGCAGGCTATCTCGAGCCGGGGACAACGGCAGGACAGGCAATCGGCTATAAGGAAATCCTCGGCTATATCCGCGGTGAGGAATCGCTTGAGACTGCGGCGGAGCGGCTGAAAATTGCGACGCATCGCTATGCCAAGCGACAGATGACCTGGTTTGGCGCCAAGGACTACGTGCAGTGGATTGATTGTGCCGAACAAAATTTTGAAGAGATTGTAAACAATGCGCTCTCCCTCTTCATCGGGGGTGCGGATTGTGGTACAATAAAACAATAAGAAAAAGAGGAATACATAAGGAGGGACGCTGTGAAAATCGGACTTGATACCAAATATCTGCGCAGCGTGCTTGCCTATTTTCTTGTCGCCGTCTGTGCGGTGATTCTTGTTTTTTATTTTTGCTATCATCTTTTCAACGGCTTCACGGCAGAGGTGCAGACGGTGACCGCGATCAGTGCCTCGGAGGAGGACGTAATTACCCGAGAAGCTTATCTTTTACGGGATGAAACGCTGATCCGCTCCAATTACGGCGGGGTCGTGGACTATGCGGTTGAGGACGGTGAGCGAGTGGGCGTGAATGCACTGCTTGCCGAGGTCTATGCGGCATCCGACGACGGTAGCGTGCGTCGGCAGGCGGAGGCAATTGACGAAGAGATCGCTTTGCTTGCCGCTTCCAATATCGGTGAGGGCGTTGTCATTTCGGATACCGCCGCGACCGATGCCAAAATCAGCAGCCTGCTTTACGCCATCCGCGAAAATCTCTTCGAGGGCAATTACGATTATGCCCGCCGCGAAACCGACAGCCTGCTCATTCAGCTCAACAAGCGGAAGATTATCACCGGACAGGTGCAGAATTACGATGCGCGGATTGCCGCGCTGACCGTCGAGCGGGAAAACCTGACCGCCCGTCTGCAGGGTGCGTCGCAGACGATTCACAGCACCGAATCGGGCTACTTCTTTTACGGTGCCGACGGGTATGAGGGAATATTCTCGGTCGAGGGAATTGACCGGCTGACGCTCGGCGGCTTCGATGCCATGCGCGCCGCCCCTGCGGCCGCGGTGTCTGCCAATACGATCGGCAAGATGGTATCCTCCTACCTGTGGTATATTGCCGTTCCGATGCACAAAACCGAGCTTGACGCTTTCGGGGTAGGGAATACGTATGAGATTTCCTTTCCGTATCATTACGGGCTGACGCTGCGGATGACGCTTGAGCGCGTGCTCACCGAGGCCGAACGGGAGGATGCAGTTCTGCTTTTCTCCTGTACCGATATGCCGGGAGAGTTTACCTATCTGCGCACGCAGAACGTGGAGCTTACTCTGCGGGTGCGGGAGGGACTGCGCGTTCCCTCCGAGGCGATCCGCGTCATTGACGGGGAAACCTGTGTGTACGTGGTGCGCGGCGGCAAGGTAGAGCTTCGCCGCGTAGTCATTCTGCTTGAACGGGAAGGAGACTGCATCGTAGAGGCAGGGCTTTCCGCAGAGAAGGATACCGTGCCCTATCTTGCGCTCTACGATGAGGTCGTCATTTCGGGCAAGGATCTTTACGACGGCAAGGTGCTCAAATAAGTGCCGAGAGGAAAAAGGTATGGATTACGCTTATCTGGAACATAATTTTCATACGGTGTATAACCGTATTGCGGCGGCAAAGGCGGCAGCGGGCAGGGAGGACGAGGTGCTTTTGGTTGCGGCGGCAAAATCGGCAACCGCCGAGCAGCTCACTTATGCGCACACGCACCTGGGACTGACCGACATCGGTGAAAACCGGGTACAGCAGCTGCTTGAGCACTGGGAGGCCATTCCGCGCAGTCTGCGCGTGCATTTTATCGGTGCCCTGCAGACCAACAAGGTGAAATATATCATTGACAAGGTGTGCATGATTCACTCGCTTGACAGCGAACGGCTGGCGGCCGAGATTGAGCGGCAGGCAGCCAAACGGGACCTGACGATGGACGTGCTTGTGGAAATCAACTCGGGCAGAGAGCCGAATAAGAGCGGTCTTTTGCCGGAGGAAACGGCAGATTTTTGCCGAAATTTGGCCGAGTATCCCCATCTTCGCCTGCGCGGATTCATGACAATGGCACCGAAATGCGAGAAAAATGAAGAATTTTGTAAGTATTTTAGAGAAACTTACGCTTTGACCCTTGACATTTGGCAAAAAAAATTGGATAATATAAGTAGGCCTGTTTTGTCGATGGGTATGAGTGACAGCTTTGAGGCCGCAATCGAGTCGGGGGCAACTCTGGTTCGCGTCGGCAGACGGCTGTTTGCTCCCCCCCATTCTTTAACGCAGTAAATACGAAATCAAATATATTCGGAGGAAATATCATGGGAATGTTTGACAAGCTCAAAAACAAGGTATCCGGCAGCAACGACTATATTGACGAGCCGTACGACGACGGCGGCTACTACGACGGCTTTGGCTACGAGGAGCCCCTTGCGCCTCAGCAGCCCGAGCAGCAGGGCTTCGGTTATGACCAGCCTGCTTACGGCATGGCACAGAATCCTGCCCCTGCGGCAAACCCTGCATCGGTGTCAAGTCCTGCCGTTGCTCTGTCCGGCTCTGCGATTGAACTTAAGGTTGTAAAGCCGACCGAGTTCAAGAACGCGTCGCAGATTGCAGACCATCTGCTGAACCGCCGCACGGTTGTGCTCAACCTCGAGGCGACCGATAAGGAAAATGCCCGCCGCCTGATTGACTTCCTGACCGGTGTTGCATATTCGATTGACGGCCAGATCAAGCGCGTGGCAAACAATGCTTACGTGATTACGCCCAACAACGTAGATATCAGCGGCGATCAGATGCGCCGTTCGCAGCAGCAGGCACAGCAGCAGACCCCGCCCCCCGCACAGCCTGTTGCCGAGGAGTATTATTCCGACCTCGCATAAGCTAGCTGCGTCTACATGATGGCTGTATCGGATGCGCCCGAATCTGCGGGTGTGCCCGATTCTGCCCGATTCCGACAAAAACCGGCAGCCGCGAAATCTTGCCGCTGCCGGCCTTTTGCCGTTCGGAAAACAAAGCCGAAGAAAGGAAATTACCTTTGTCTGAAGTGCTGTATGTGGTAGCCTCTTTTGTGGACGTTCTGCTGACGGCTCTGTATTTTGCCATTTTCGTCCGCGTGATTTTGTCCTGGCTGCCGATTGATGACGACAGTTCGTTTCTGAATTTCGTTTATATGATTACCGATCCCGTGATTGTGCCGATCCGCTCTCTTCTTGAGCGGATTCCCGCATTCGGGAATTCACCGATTGATTTCTCCTCTTTTGTTGCCATGATTCTGATTTTTGCCCTTCAGGCAATGCTGGGGATGCTTTACTGATGGAGCGCGGGGAGGAAACACTGCTCCGGGCCCGTCTGGAGGAGCTTAGCCGCCGTGCGGAAAAGGGGGATTTCTGCTTCAGCCGTTATCTGACCCCGCACGAGCTTGCGATTGCCCGCACGGTTCCCTTTGCCGTAGCTCATTTTGCCTTCGGCGGATGGGAGGAAGCCGAGCGGAAGCGCATCTTTTTTGTGCCCGATTACGTGGGTGAGCCGGATGTGTACACTCCCGATGGATGGCTTGCTTTGCTTTCGCCGATGTTCGGCGAAGACGCCGACCGTGCGCTTACCCGGGTGCGGATTCGGGGAAGCGGGTTCAGAACGCTCAATCACAGGGATTATCTCGGTTCGATTCTGGCGCTTGGTCTTGAGCGCTCTGCGCTGGGGGACGTCGTCGTCATTGACGAATACTCGGCTGTCCTTTTCTGCGACGATACGATCGCCGAATACCTGATGACCGCGCTTGAGCGGGTTGGATCGGATAAGGTCAGGGTGACGCGGGATGACAGCAGTGAGCCCCTGCCTGCACGTGCGACACGGCCGATCAGTGATACGATTGCCTCGCCCCGCCTTGACTGCGTGGTCGCGGCACTGACTAACCTCAGCCGCGAAAAGGCGCAGACCATGATCCGCGTCGGTGAGGTTGAGCAGAACTTTATTTCTGTTTCCCGAATCGACGCCGAGGTGCACGAGGGAGATATGCTCTCTTTGCGCGGATACGGCAGATTCAGAATAAAAAGCTTTGACGGTGTGACCAAACGGGGCAGACTTCGTCTGCTGGCCGAGCAGTATATATAAAAGTTGCAGACACACTTTATGCGGAAAGGCAGGTGTTTTTGTGAACAGTATTACCGAATTTAAGCAAGAATTTTCCCGCTCTCTGCGGGGATATAATACCGCCGAGGTCAATGAGGCCGTGGAGATGCTGGTCTCTTACGGTGCCGACCTGGAATCGGCCAATGCCGAGTTTGCCGAGGCGAACGAATGGCTGACCGCCGAGAATGATCGCCTGACGGGAGAGCTTTCCCGTATGGGCGAGGAGCTTGCCGCGCTCAAGGAAAAGATGGGCGACGCGGGCGCGATGATCGCCGAGGCACGAAAATCGGCCGATCAGACGGTTGCAGAAGCCGAGGCCGAAGCCGCACGGATCAGAGAGGCGCGCACGGCAGCGCTTGAGCTTGAGCTGGCCGATTATGCCGCGCGCTGTGCTGCCGAGCGTGCACGCTACGCCGAGCTTTGCCGACGTACCGTGGAGCTGGCCGAACGGGCAGGAATGCTTTACCGCGAGCAGATCGCGGCACTGGATTTGCTTGCTGCAGAGAAAGCAACCGAAGCGAGTAAAGAACCGTCTCCCGCATATGAAACGACACCCGAGCTTCCGACCTCCAAAACGCGGCCTATCCCGCGTGTTCGCCGTCGTGCCGTGATGAGCGGTCCTGCGGCTGAAGCAGAGGAAAAAAAGGAGTCTGAGGCATCGATCCTTTTCCCTTCCGCAGAGGAGACGAAAGAAAAAGAGCCCGAGGTCGTTACCATTGACTTTGAGCAGCTTCCCCCGCCGGTTGCCGTTCCCGAGCCGACCGTCGAGCCGGAGTTTGCTTCCCTTTTCTCAGACGATCCTCCGCCGCGCAAGGCATCTCACGATATGTCCTTTGAGGAGATTTTCGGTGAGGAAGCCAACCGCGTGGATGCGATATACCGCACGGCAAGTCCGCTTGACCTGAAGGTGACCCGCGATACACCGAAGCCGAGCGGTACGCAGACGCACAGTTTATCCTCGGTTCGCCGCTCGCTTGATGAGATTGGCTCGCGGCTGAAATAAACCCGACCCTACTTATTTTTATCTGTATTATCACTTATATTATCGGCAGAAATGCCCGTGACCGTAAAGGAGACCATGTCTGATGGCACAGGACTACACCAATACCTTAAATCTTCCCGTAACCGAATTTCCGATGCGGGGCAATCTTCCCACGCGTGAGCCCGAAACGCTCAAGTACTGGGAAGAGATCGATCTCTATCATGAGATGCTCAAGAAGAATGAAGGCTGCCCCGATTTCATTCTGCACGACGGCCCTCCCTTCTCGAACAACAATATTCACATGGGCACCGCAATGAATAAGATCCTCAAGGATTTTATCAACAAATACAAGAGCATGGCGGGTTACCGCGTGCCCTTCACGCCCGGCTGGGACAACCACGGTATGCCCATTGAGAGTGCCATCATCAAGCAGTCCAAGCTTGACCGCAAGAAGATGTCGATCCCCGAGTTCCGCGATGCCTGCCATGCATTTGCACAGAAATTCGTGGACGTTCAGCGTGATCAGTTTGTCCGCCTCGGCATCGTTGCCGACTGGAAGAATCCGTACCTGACCATGGATCCCGCGTTTGAAGCACGCGAGGTCAAGGTGTTCGGTGAGATGTTCAAGAAGGGCTATATCTATAAGGGTCTGAAGCCCGTATACTGGTGCCCGCACGATGAGACGGCGTTGGCTGAGGCAGAGATCGAATACAAGGAAGACCCCTGCACCTCGATCTACGTCAAGTTCGCCGTAACCGATGACCACGGCAAGCTGGCACAGTACGGCGATCTCAAGGACACCTATTTTGTGATCTGGACGACGACGACCTGGACACTGCCCGGCAACCTCGCCATTGCCGTTCATCCCCGCGATAGCTACGTTGTGGTCGAGGCAGACGGCAAGCGGTATATCGTTGCAGAGGCACTCTGCGAGAAGACCATGCAGGCAGGCGGCATCGAGAACTATACCATCCTTGCCACCATGCCCGGCTCGGCTTTCGAATATATGAAGGCAAAGCATCCCTTCCTTGACCGCGAGAGCGTTCTGCTCAATGCGGAATACGTTACCATGGACAGCGGTACCGGCTGCGTACACACCGCCCCCGGCTTCGGTGCCGATGACTATATGATCTGCCGCAAGTACAATATCGATATTGTCGTCCCGGTGGATGACCGCGGCTATCAGACCGAGGAGGCAGGCAAGTTTGCCGGCCTGTATTATGAAGAATCGAACAAGGCGATTCTTGACGACCTGACCGAGACGGGCGCCCTCTTTGCGTCCGAGCCGATCTCGCATACCTACCCGCACTGCTGGCGCTGCAAGAATCCCATTATCTTCCGCCCCACGCCGCAGTGGTTCTGCTCGGTGAATGCCTTCAAGGAAGACGCCGTGGCCGCTTGCGAGACGGTTGAATGGCTTCCCGCATGGGGCGGCGACCGCATCATTTCGATGGTGCGCGAGCGCGCCGACTGGTGTATCTCCCGTCAGCGTCATTGGGGTCTGCCGATTCCCGTGTTCTACTGCGCCGACTGCGGCAAGCCGGTTTGTAACGACGCAACCATCGAGACGGTATCCGCGGCATTTGCCGAATGCGGCTCGAATGTCTGGTATCAGCGTGAAGCAAAGGACCTGCTCCCCGCAGGCTTCGTCTGCCCGCATTGCGGCGGCGTGCACTTCACCAAGGAAACCGATACCCTTGACGGCTGGTTTGACTCGGGCTCGAGTCACTTCTCGGTGCTGGGTGGAGAAACCGGTCAGCGTTGGCCTGCCGATATGTATCTTGAGGGTGCCGACCAGTACCGCGGTTGGTTCCAGTCCTCGCTGCTGACCGCCGTCGCCGCAAAGGGCGAAGGCGCTCCCTTCAAGACGGTTCTGACTCACGGCTGGGTTGTTGACGGCGAAGGCAAGGCAATGCACAAGTCGCTGGGCAATTCGATCGCCCCGGAGGAGATGATCGTCAAGTACGGCGCGGACCTCGTCCGCCTGTGGGTCGCTTCAAGTGACTACCGCGTTGACGTTCGTGTTTCCGACCAGATCTTCCGTCAGCTGTCGGATGCATACCGCAAGCTGCGCAACACCGCGCGCATCCTGATGGCGAACCTGAACGACTTCAATCCCGATACCGATATGGTTGCCGACGATGCACTGCTCGATATTGACAAGTGGGTTCTTGCTTCGCTCAACGACTTGGTCAAGACCTGCGTTGAGGCATACGACCGCTATGAATTCCACGTAATCTACCACGAAATCAACAACTTCTGCACCGTTGAGCTGTCGAAGCTGTATATTGATATTACCAAGGACCGTCTCTACACCGAGCGTGCCGATTCGACTGCCCGCCGTGCAGGCCAGACGGCGATGTTCCGCGTGCTGACCACGCTGACCCGCCTGCTTGCACCTCTGCTGGCACATACTGTCGAGGAGATCTGGCAGGCTATGCCGCACACCGCCGACGAGGATCGCCGCAGTGTCCTGCTCAATGCCATGCCCGTATACGATGCATCCGCACCCTATGCCGATGTGGCTGAGCATTATAACCGTCTGTTTGCCCTGCGTGACGATGTCATGAA
>JAZNCR010000258.1:0-3548 GCA_045587605.1 Eubacteriales bacterium | reverse complement strand
TCCGCTTTTTCTTTTTTTGGACTAAGTTAATGACTCAGCCCCTTTTTTATCTTTTTTGTAAGAAAAAGCACAAAAAAGTTGCATTCGCAACTATTTTGTGCTATACTAAAGTCAGGAAAACAGAAAGGCCCCACATGAAGGGGAAGGGTGGATTTTATGGGTCCCGGCATGATGAATCATTATGAGCATACAAAGGTACCGAAGCCAACCTCCTTGCGCGATCTCCCCCGATTTTTGCGAGAGCTGCTCGGTGGCTTTTTCAAGCGGATCCTTTATATTTTTCGTTTGGTTTGGGCCGCGGCACCGTGGATTTTGTTTTTGATGAGCTTTATGTCCTTGTTTAACGGTATTATGCCGCTCGTTGGCTCATATCTGTCCAAGGATATTATCAATGGTCTGCAGATGGCGCTCGAGGCGCGTCTTGGGGGAGCTGTCCCTGATTTTCGCCTTGTGATGATGACGCTGATCTGGTATTTTACCTATCGGATCGTGCACGAAATTGTCACGCGCGTCAATATGGCGATCAGCCGAATTTCGGGTGAGCTTGTGGTCAATCATATCAAGGTGATGATTATGGATAAGGCCAAGCATCTTGATATGGCAAGCTTTGATATTCCCGCGTTCTACGAGCGGCTTGAGAATGCCAACCGCGAGGCAGGCAACCGACCGATTCATATTCTCTCCTCTACCTTTGAAATTATCAGTCAACTGGTCAGTGTCATCAGCTATATTATCGTGCTCGGTGCGATCAGTCCGCTTGCTCCTATCGTCATGGTCGCAGTGTCGATTCCGTCGGCGATCGTGAACTTTACCTATCGGCGCAAAACCTTTGATTATATGCGGCGCCGCTCCAAGGATCGCCGCCAGATGAATTATTTCTCCGAGCTGATGGTCAACAAGGACATGGTCAAGGAGATCCGTTTGCTTGGTCTTTCGGATAACCTGATCGGGCGATTTAAGGGTGTTTTTGCGCGATATTTCAAGGGTCTGCGCAAGCTGATCGTAGAAGAATATTCCTGGCATCTGGTGATGTCGGTGATCCATTCGATCGTCAACTGCTTCTTCTTCATTTTTATCGCATACCGCGTGTTCTCTCCCGAAGGGGGGCTGCTGATCGGTGATTACTCCTTCTATACCGGGGCCTTGACCTCGATTTCTGCCGGTGTTGCGTCCTTGATTTCGATCAGCGCAACGATTTATGAGGGAACGCTGTTCATTGATAATCTGATTGTCTTTATGGAGGCAGAGCAAACGATCTATCCGCGTATTTCTCCTGCTGCAAAGCCGAATTACGGAGAGGCACATACCATCGAATTCCGTAACGTAAGCTTCCGCTATCCGGGTACCGAGCGGGATGTGATCAAAAACCTCAATCTGACCATCAATGCCGGTGAAACGGTGGTCATCGTAGGACTGAACGGAGCGGGAAAGACGACATTGATCAAGCCCCTCACCCGCCTTTACGATCCTACCGAGGGCGTGATCCTGCTTGATGGACGGGATCTGCGTGACTATGACGTCACGGAGCTCTATTCGCTGTTCGGCATCGTCTTTCAGGATTTCGGACGGTATGCGGTCACCGTTTCGGAGAATATTGCCTTCGGCAATATCCGCCGACCGATGAACGAAAATGCCATTCGCTCTGCCGCGGAGCACAGCAATGCCGACGATTATATCAAGATGCTTCCCGAGGGATACGAAACGCCGCTGATGCGTATTTTTGAGAAAACCGGCATTGAATTGTCGGGCGGACAATGGCAGAAGCTTGCCATTGCGCGCGCATTCTATGCCGACTCGGATATTCTGATTCTGGACGAGCCAACCGCTTCGCTCGACCCGCTTGCCGAGCAGGAAATCTTTAATCAGTTTGATTCACTGCGCAGCGGCAAAACGACAATTTTTGTCTCACACAGACTTTCCAGTGCGACCGTTGCCTCCAAGGTTGTCGTTCTGGAATACGGTCAGATTATTGAAGAGGGCAACCACTATGCGCTGATGCAGAAGCAGGGGCGCTATTACGAGCTCTTTTCGACGCAGGCCAAGCGCTATGTGGAGGGCAGTGTGAAGCAGGGGGCGGAGGAGATGCCGCAGGGGCGTCGCCGCGGGGGAAGACCGCCGCAGGATGCAGGAACAGATGAATAATTATGCACAAAAAGCGTCTTTACATCAAAAATTTGCTGTATGCAATTCCGAAATTATGTGAATCCCCTTGACAGAATTCGTCTTTTTACATATAATAACAAAAGGTAAGTTTTTTCTTGCCTTTTGTTTTCTTTTCTCATACGCATATCCCGTTTTCCGATTCTGCCCCTTGCCTTCCCCCGGGAAGCAGCCGGGCGGCGTATGCGGAGACGGTATCCAATATATCGTTTAAAGGAGATTGAAACCGTGCAGGTTAAAGTAGTTAAATTCGGCGGCAGTTCGCTTGCCGATGCGGAGCATTTCAGACAGGTCGCATCTATTATTCAGGCCGACGAGACCCGTCGGTACGTTGTCCCCTCGGCACCGGGTAAGCGTTTCTCTGAGGATACCAAGGTGACCGATATGCTTTATACCTGTTACGAAATGATTCGCCGCAAAGAAGATATCACCGAAATTTTCGATCAGATCCGTGCGCGCTATTATGCGATCATTGAAGGCCTCGGAATCGATTGCTCGCTTGAGGATGAGCTTACCTTTATCCGCGGAGCGCTTCTGCACAATTCCGGCCGTGACTACGCCGCCAGCCGCGGTGAGTATCTCAACGGTCTCATTCTTGCAAAATACCTCGGCTTTGATTTTATCGATCCTGCGAACGTTGTATTTTTCCGAGATGACGGCTCGTTTGATGCGGAGCTGACCGATACGATTCTGCGTGAGGTGCTTGCCCGCCATCCCCGTGCGGTCATCCCCGGCTTCTACGGATCGATGCCTAACGGCACGATCAAAACCTTCTCCCGCGGCGGCTCGGACATCACCGGCGCCATCGTTGCGCGCGCTGCGGATGCAAGCCTCTATGAAAACTGGACCGACGTCTCGGGCTTCATGATGACCGATCCCCGTATTGTCAATCATCCGCTGCCCATCGATACCATCACCTACCGCGAGCTGCGCGAGCTGTCGTATATGGGCGCTACCGTTCTGCATGAGGATTCGATCTTCCCGGTCCGCATGGCCGGTATTCCGATCAATATCCGAAATACCAATAAGCCCGAGGACGAAGGCACGATGATCGTTGCCGAGACCGACTATTACGATACCGAGCACGTCATCACGGGTATCGCGGGCAAGAAGGGCTTCTCGGTTATCACCATTGAGAAGGACATGATGAATGCCGAGATCGGCTTTGGCCGCCGTGTGCTTGAGGTGTTGGAGGAAAAATCGGTCAGCTTTGAGCATCTGCCCTCGGGCATTGATACCATGAGTATCGTGGTCAGCACGGCTCAGCTTGACGAAAACCGTGATTATCTGCTCAATCATATCTGTGCCGCTGTCAATCCCGACAGCATCGGCGTGGAGGACGGCCTTGCGCTGATCGCCGTCGTCGGGCGCGGTATGGTCAAGGCAAA
>JAZNCR010000257.1:0-3606 GCA_045587605.1 Eubacteriales bacterium | reverse complement strand
AGGTCGAGAGAGGGGTAAGTTTAGTATTCATAAAGCGATGATCCTCCGAATTTCTTTGATCACGGCACCGTATAAAGGCCGCGTTTATCCATATACTTATATAGTATACCCATTTTTCGGCAAATAATCAAGAGGAGAGCGCAAACTTTGCGGAAAATTTTTTCTCTTTCCCCGGCGTTTTCCTGTGCAGATCGACAAGCCGTTCCGATATGAGAATTATTCCATCCCGCGCCATTCTCGCTCTCACTGTTTTTCTTCCGTTTTCGGAACTGATTTTTCTTGACAAACGATTTATATCGTGCTATAATGAAGTATCATTGTGTTTTTTACGGAAAGGAATCGAAAAATGCCCGGGCATATGCACAAAGACCACAGAAAAAGGGTAAAAACGCGCTTCCATAAATTCGGTCTGCGCAGTTTTTCTCCGCATGAACAGCTGGAGATGCTGTTATACTATTCGATTCCGCAGGGTGATGTCAATCCGCTTGCCCATATTCTGATGGATCGCTACGGATCGCTTGCCGCGATCGCCGATGCCCCCTATGAGGAGCTTCTCTCCATCGGCGGTGTCGGGGAGCATACGGCGACCTTACTCAAAATGATCCCGCAGATCGTCCGTATTTATCTGGAGGGTGCTTCTCCCGTGATCGAAAAGTACGATACGGTCGACAAAATCGGCGAGCTGCTTGTCCGCAATTATCTGGGCACGATGCGCGAGGAGGTTTATCTGCTTCTCTTTGATGCAAAAATGGGGCTTCTTTCCTGTGCGCCGATCTCTGCCGGGACGGTAACCACCGTCAACCTTCAGCCGCGTATGATCCTTGAGCCCGCCTATGCCGCCCGTGCGGCCTGCGTTGTGCTGGCGCACAATCATCCGAACGGCATTGCCGTTCCGTCGGGCGACGATCTGTATCTGACCAATCAGTTAGCAGATGCCCTCACCCGTGCAGGCATGCCCTTGCTTGAGCATATTATCGTTGCGGGAACCCGCTTTACGCCGATTATGGTCAGACAGAACCTGACGTCGGGCAATCCCGTTCTGCTCGATTCCGCCGTGCATTTTTATTCGGGGCACGGCGAGCGGTATGCGGCCCCATGCTCGGCCTATCCGCTAAAGAACGACTGATTCCCGCCATAAAACCTTTATTCGCCGAAAGGAGTGATCTTCCATGGATTTCAAGCTGCACGCCGACTTCAAGCCGACGGGGGATCAGCCCGAGGCAATTGACGCTCTCGTTGCCGGAATTGAATCGGGAATGCGCATCCAGAACCTGCTCGGCGTAACCGGCTCGGGAAAAACCTTCACCATGGCAAACGTCATCGCGCGGGTCAACCGCCCCACGCTCGTGTTGGCACATAACAAGACACTCGCGGCACAGCTCTGTACCGAATTCCGCGAATTCTTCCCCGAGAATGCGGTAGAATACTTCGTTTCCTACTACGACTATTATCAGCCCGAGGCCTATATCCCGGGCAAGGATATGTATATTGAGAAGGATGCGCTGATCAACGACGAAATCGACAAGCTTCGCCACAGCGCGACCTCCTCCCTCTTTGAGCGGCGGGACGTTATCATCGTCGCGTCGGTCTCCTGTATTTATTCGCTGGGTGACCCTGCCGAATACTGCTCGCTCCTGCTCGCCGTCCGCCCCGGACTTGCCATGTCCCGGGACGAGCTGATCCGCCGTCTGATCGCCATCAGCTACGAGCGCAACGACGTCAACTTCGTGCGTGACAAATTCCGCGTACGGGGGGATACGGTCGAAATCTTCCCCGCCGCGTCGAGTGAGAACGCCATCCGCGTGGAATTTTTCGGAGATGAGATCGACCGCGTCAGCGAGATCAACGTTCTGACGGGCGAGCTGATCCGCGAGCTGCACTACGCTGCGATCTATCCCGCCACCCACTACGCCGTATCCGACGCAAAGCGCGAGGCGGCGCTTGAGGAAATTGAGCGGGAAATGGAGGAGCGGGTCGCCTTTTTCCGTGCAAACGACAAGCTTCTTGAGGCCCAGCGCATCGAGGAGCGGACGAAATACGACCTGGAGATGCTGCGCGAGATTGGCTTCTGCTCGGGTGTCGAGAACTATTCCCGCGTTCTCGCAGGGCGTCCGGTCGGCTCTACCCCCTATACCCTGCTCGACTATTTTCCCGACGATTTTCTGCTCTTCGTGGACGAATCCCACGTCACGCTTCCCCAGGTACGGGGCATGAGCGGAGGAGACACGGCGCGCAAAAAAAATCTGATCGATTTCGGCTTCCGTCTCCCCTCGGCTTATGACAATCGTCCGCTCTATTTCGAGGAGTTTGAATCCAAAATTCATCAGGCCATCTTCGTCAGCGCAACGCCTGCCGTCTATGAAAAGGAGCACGCGGAGCAGACGGTGGAGCAGATCATCCGTCCGACGGGACTGCTTGATCCCGAGGTTGAGGTGCGCCCGATCACGGGGCAGGTTGACGATCTGCTCGGCGAAATTCACGATCGCACCGCCAAAGGTGAGCGCGTCCTCGTCACGACGCTGACCAAGAAGATGGCCGAGGATCTGACCGAGTATCTGGAGAACAACGGGATCCGCGTGCGCTATATTCACTTCAACGTGGATACGATGGAGCGCATGGAGATCATCCGTGATCTGCGCCTTGGTATTTTTGACGTCCTCGTGGGCATCAATCTTCTGCGCGAGGGCCTTGATATTCCCGAGGTTTCGCTTGTCGCCGTGCTTGACGCCGACAAGGAGGGCCTGCTTCGCTCCGAGACCTCGCTGATCCAGACCATCGGCCGCGCGGCGAGAAACGCCAAGGGTAAGGTTATTCTCTACGGCGATACCATCACCCGCTCGATGCAGGCCGCCATCGACGAAACCAACCGCCGACGCACCATTCAGGACGAATACAACCGCGCGCACGGCATCGTGCCGAAAACCATCATCAAGGGTGTGCGGGACATCATCGAGATCGGCCGTAGCGAGGATGATAAGGCTAAGCGTGCCAAGACAAAGGGCAAGGCACCGACGCCTGCACTTGCGGCAAAGCCCGAGCACAAGCTGACCGCGGCAGAACGGGATAAGCTCATCGAGGAGCTGACAGCCGAAATGAAGGAAGCGGCGCGCAAGCTCGAATTCGAGATGGCCGCATTTTTGCGCGACAAAATCAAATCACTCAAGGGATAAATCATGCATATCACAAAAAAACATCGGATCATCATCGCCGCAGGTCTTGTCGGCTGTGCGGCAATGGCACTGGTTGACGGACTCTGGCAGCCGGGATACTGGGTAAAGTCCGCCGTCAAGCTGCTTTTGTTCTGCATTCTTCCGCTTGCGGCATCCACGCTCGGCGCAAGAGAAATGCGCCGCACGCTGCCCACCCTCTTCCGCCCCGACCGACGGGCGATCGGCGGGGCAGTTGGGCTCGGTGCGCTCGTCTTTGCCGTGATCCTCGGCGGCTATTTTACGCTTGGTCGGCTCTTTGATCTGAGCGCCATAACCGGTGCGCTTTCCTCAAACGTCGGCGTGAACGGGGCAAATTTTATTTTCGTCGCCATCTACATCTCCTTTGTCAACTCGCTGCTCGAGGAGTTCTTCTTCCGCGGATTTATTTTTCTCGGTC
>JAZNCR010000256.1:0-11420 GCA_045587605.1 Eubacteriales bacterium | reverse complement strand
AAAAGCCGCTGACAAGAATTTGTCAGCGGCTTTTCTGTATCGCGAAAACCCCGCCATAGTGGGGGTATGGGAGAGGCTATGCCGATGAAGAGACTGATGAAGTGTAGATTTGTACTAAAGAACACCTCATCCGTCAGCCTTCGGCTGACACCTTCCCCTCGAGGGGAAGGCTCCCCATACGGCTCTCCCTCCCGGGGAGCCTTGACGGATGCGTTTTTCACGGCAACAAAGGGCTACCCTTATGCGCAATTTCACCTCTGCGCCTTTTGTCGAATATGCTTATGGTAAGCGCATATGCGCTAACTTCGACAAAGGAGAGGAAGGTATGCAAAGACTGTGTGAACTCCGCCCGGGCGAGCGGGCGGTTGTATATAGGCTTTCGGTACAGGGAAGCATCCGACGGCGGCTGCTCGATATAGGGCTTTCCCCATATACGGCTGTGCGCTGTGTGGGAAGAAGTCCGCTGGGTGATCCGTCAGCTTATCTTGTCCGCGGGGCGGTAATCGCCATCCGCGCCGAGGACGGACGGGGCGTTTGGGTTGGGGAGGTGGAGAAGGAATGAGCGGCCACACCATCGCCCTGGCCGGGAATCCGAACGTGGGAAAATCAACCGTGTTCAACGGGATGACCGGACTGCATCAGCACACGGGCAACTGGCCGGGAAAGACGGTTTCGGTTGCATCGGGGCGTGCGGGAAATTATACCCTGGTGGATATTCCCGGTACCTATTCGCTGCTTGCGCACTCGGCCGAGGAGGAGGTTGCACGTGACTTCCTTTGCTTTGGGGAGGCGGAGGGGGTTGTGATCGTCTGCGATGCAACCTGCCTTGAGCGCAATCTCAATCTCGTTTTGCAGACGGTGGAAATTTCACCTGCCCGACCGACGGTCGTCTGCGTTAACCTGATGGACGAAGCAAGGCGAAAGGGCATTGACATCGATCTTGCGGCATTGCGTGATGCACTTGGCTTGCCCGTCATCGGCATCACGGCCCGCCGTCGACGGGAGCTTGCGCGTTTATCCGAGGCGCTTGACAGAAGCTTTACCGCCGATGCGTCCGTGCGCCGCCCGAAGCAGGTAGAATACCCTGCTCCGCTTGAGTCGGCGGCAGCACTTGTCGTTCCCGCAATTGAAGCTTATTTTGCCGAGCGAGACGCCTGCATAAAGCGGCCCTGTGCGCGATGGATCGCACTCCGTTTGCTTGGGGAGGATGCATCCCTGCTTGGGACGATCAGAGAAAAGCTTGGGGAGGATTTTTTTGCCGATCCGCGCATTGATGCCGCGTGCCGCAATGCGCAGAGTCTGCTGTCGGCAGCCGGGCTTGAACGCACGGAGTTAAGCGATATGACGGTTTCCGCCATTATGGGCGAGGCTGAGAAAATTGCCGCCCGTGCAGTACACAGCGGTGAAGGATACGGCACACTCGACCGCCGTCTTGACCGGATTTTGACCGGTCGGATCACCGCCTATCCGCTGATGCTTCTTCTGCTCGCCTTGATTTTCTGGCTGACAATAGAGGGAGCAAATTACCCATCAGCGTGGCTGAGCGCGCTGTTCGGGCGTGCGGAGACGTGGCTGACTGCCTGCTTTGCGCGGATGGGCGCGCCCGATTGGCTGCACGGTGCACTGGTGATCGGCGTTTGGCGGACGCTCGGCTGGGTCGTTTCGGTTATGCTTCCCCCTATGGCAATTTTCTTTCCGCTCTTCACGCTGCTTGAGGATGCGGGGTATCTTCCCCGCGTGGCGTATAATCTCGACCGTCCCTTCCGCGCCTGCCGTGCCTGCGGCAAGCAGGCACTTTGTATGTGTATGGGGTTCGGATGCAATGCGGTCGGCGTGGTTGGCTGTCGGATCATCGATTCCCCCCGCGAGCGTTTGCTTGCCGTATTGACCAACAGCCTCGTTCCATGCAACGGACGCTTTCCCATGCTGATTGCGCTTCTCGGCATTTTCTTCGTGGGGACTGCAGGCGGACTTCTGACGTCGGTCGGTTCGGCGCTTCTGCTGACGGGGCTGATTCTGCTCAGCATCCTCGTCACCTTCGGCATGACTCGTCTGTTGTCGGTGACCCTTCTGCGGGGGATGCCCTCCTCCTTCACCCTCGAGCTCCCCCCCTATCGCCCGCCGCAGCTCGGGCGGGTGATCCTTCGCTCGGTGCTCGACCGAACCATTTTCGTGCTCGGCCGCGCGGCGGCAATTGCCGCACCTGCCGGACTGTTGATTTGGGGGATGGCAAATGTGACGGCGGGAGGAGAAACGCTGCTTGCCCACGCGGCAGGCTTCCTTGACCCGATCGGGCGGGTGCTCGGGATGGACGGCGTGATTCTGCTTGCCTTTATCCTCGGTTTCCCGGCCAATGAGATCGTAATGCCGATTATTCTGATGGGCTATCTGGCAGAAGGAGGCTTGATGGAGATGGGCAGCCTGCACGAGCTTGGCGCGGTGCTTGCGGAGAACGGCTGGACCGCAGCGACAGCCCTTTGCGTCATGCTGTTCTCCCTCTTTCATTGGCCTTGCTCGACGACCCTTCTGACCATTCGCCGCGAAACAGGCTCGTGGAAATGGACCGCGCTTGCCGCCCTGCTGCCAACCGCCGTTGGGGCGGCGGCGTGTATGCTTGTCAATCTGATCGCATAAAAAAAGACCGTCTCGCCAAGAGACGGTCAGGGCAAACGCTTGTCGGGGTGAGGGGGATGCGAACGTTTTTCACAGGGGCGGATTGCCCGCGGCATCAAACAAGAAAAAGCTCGAGGATAAACACGACCGCACAGCAGATCACCGATACCTGAAGAAGGCTTCGTCCGAGCCATGCGGCGGCAATCCCTGCGGCAAGCGCGGCGAGCCCTGCCCACGGGCTTGCGGTTTCCTCAACGATTGCGGGAAAGGTCATCACCGCCAAGGTAACATAGGGCACGTAGTAGAGAAAGGAACGAATGAATCTGTTTTTGATCTCACGGCGGATCAGCGTGAGGGGGAGAACACGGATCAGACAGGTCACGGCGGCCATAACCAGAATGTAGAGATAGATTTTCATGCGGCGGCCTCCTTCTCCTGCTCCTCGTCCTTGACGGGACGAAGGAGAGCGGCGGCGACCGAGATGAGAACGGTCAGCAGAATGGTTCGCATCCCCTCCGAGAGCGCGCGGATGAGGGGCAGGACGGTAAACAGAGCACTTGCAGCCATGGAAATGACGATCAGCGCACAGAGGAATCGGCTCTTCCGTGCGGGCGGAACGATAATGGCAAGAAACATCCCGAAAAGGCCCACCGAGAGGGCGCTGACCGCGCGGGCGGGCAGAATATTCCCCACGAGCACCCCAAGTGCGCTGCCCGTCGTCCAGCCGAGCACGGCAACCAAAAAAGCACCGTAGGTATAGGCGGGGCAAAGAAATCCCTCTTGCGCCATTGAGATGCCGAACACCTCGTCGGTCAGGCAGTAGCCGACCAGCAGACGGTGTCCGAGCGACGTGTTCGGTGCCAGCTTCTGACTCATGGCGCAGGACATGAGCAGATAGCGCGCGTTGGCGACGACCTCCATCAAGGCAAGCTCCCAGATTCCCGCTCCCGCCGCAATCAGGGTAAAACCGATAAATTCACCGGCCGAGGCGTGATTGGTGAAGCTGGCCAGCGCCGACTGAAAGGCATTCAGACCCGCGTTGCGCGCCGCAATGCCCAGCGTAAACGCGACAGCCAGATACCCGAGCATAATCGGAATTCCATCCCGCATTCCGCGGGCAAAATCCACTTTTTTCGTAAACATTGATGATTTCTCCGCATCAAACATATTCTGCCTTTATTGTACACCTTTCCCCCCCGATTCGTCAAGAGGGGAGGCGCTTTTTGAAAAATGCGCCTCCCCTCTCTTTTCCTCGCCTGCGCCGAGGAAAATTCACTCCCCTCCGCGAAAACTTTCCATCGGGGCAATATGATTTTGATCTTCTTATATCTCATGCCTTCAGGAAAGTTTTTGCGGGAGAGCGGTGAATTCGCATCGACGGAGTCGAGGCGAAGAGGAGAGAGGGCACTTTTTTCAAAAAGCGCCCTCTCTCCTTTTACGCGTCTGCAGCAAGACCGTTTTCCCCCACGTCGATGGTAATGACGGTACCGGGGGCGAGGTCTTCGCCGATCATTTTTCTGGCGAGCAGTGTTTCGATTTTCGATTGGATAAAACGTTTCATGGGACGTGCGCCGTAGATGGGATCGTAGGCACTGTCGATGATATAGTCGCGTGCGGCGTCGGTGAGGGTCATACCGAGCTGTTTGTCTGCCAGACGGCGAGCCAGATCGGCGATGAGCAGATCGACGATGCCGCGCACCGTTTCTTTGGTAAGCGGACGGTAGAAGACCGTTTCATCGAGGCGGTTGAGGAATTCGGGGCGGAATGCGCGCTTCAGGAGATCGACCACCGCCGCTCTTGCGTCGGGGGAAATTTCGCCCTCTGCGTTGATGCCGTCAAGGATAATATCCGAGCCGAGATTGGAGGTCAGGATAAGAATGGTATTTTTGAAATCGACGGTGCGCCCCTGGCTGTCGGTGATGCGTCCGTCGTCAAGCACCTGAAGAAGCACGTTGAAAACGTCGGGGTGCGCTTTTTCAATTTCGTCGAAGAGGACGACGGCATAGGGCTTGCGGCGAACGGCTTCGGTCAGCTGTCCGCCCTCGTCGTAGCCGACATATCCGGGCGGTGCGCCAATCAGGCGGGAAACAGCGTGCTTTTCCATATATTCACTCATGTCGATGCGGACAATGCTCTGCTCATCGTCAAAGAGTGCCTGTGCCAATGCCTTGGCCAGCTCGGTTTTGCCGACGCCGGTGGGACCGAGGAAAAGGAAAGAACCGATCGGTCGGCGGGGATCCTTGATGCCCGCACGTGAGCGCAGAATTGCGTCGCTGACCCGTTCCACCGCTTCGTCCTGCCCGATCACGCGCTCGCGCAGCTTGTCGTCAAGATGAAGCAGCTTTTCGCGCTCGCCCTCCATCAGCTTGGCCACGGGGATGCCCGTCCAGCGGGCAACAACCTGAGCGATCTCCTCCTCGGTGACCTTATCGCGAAGAAGGGTGGTGGCTTTTTCCGTCTCTTCGGCCCGCGCCTCTTCCTCGGCCAGCTCACGCTGAAGCTGGGGCAGGCGGCCGTATTTAAGCTCGGCGGCGCGGGTGAGATCGTAGCTGTTCTGCGCCTGCTCAATCTGTGCCCCCACCTGCTCGATTTCCTCGCGGATCTTCTGCACGCGGCCGATTGAGGCTTTCTCGTTCTCCCATTTTGCCTTCATGCCCGAGAAGCGCTCGCGCAGATTGGCCAGCTCTTCCTCAATCTGGCGCAGGTGCTCGGCCGAGAGACGGTCGGTTTCCTTTTTGAGCGCAGCCTCTTCAATCTCAAGCTGCATGATTTTGTGCGAAAGCTCGTCCATTTCGACCGGCATGGATTCCATTTCGGTTTTGATCATGGCGCAGGCTTCGTCCACGAGGTCAATGGCTTTGTCGGGGAGAAAACGGTCGGAAATATAGCGGTCGGAAAGGGTGGGGGCGGCAATGAGCGCACCGTCCTGGATCTTGACGCCGTGGTAAACCTCATAACGCTCCTTGAGTCCGCGCAGAATCGAGATCGAATCCTCCACGGTCGGCTCGTCAACAAGAACGGGCTGGAAACGGCGCTCGAGTGCGGCATCCTTTTCAATATACTTGCGGTATTCGTTGAGCGTAGTCGCACCGATGCAGTGGAGCTCGCCCCGCGCCAGCATGGGCTTGAGCAGATTGCCCGCATCCATGGCACCGTCGGTTTTTCCGGCACCGACGATGGTGTGCAGCTCGTCGATGAAAAGGATGATGCGTCCCTCGCTCGATTTGATCTCATTCAGCACGGCCTTGAGGCGTTCCTCAAATTCGCCCCGGTATTTCGCGCCCGCCACGAGCGCGCCCATGTCAAGCGAGAAGAGGGCGCGGTCGCGGAGATTATCGGGGACGTCTCCCCGCACGATGCGCTGGGCAAGTCCCTCGGCGATGGCGGTTTTGCCGACGCCGGGTTCTCCGATCAGACAGGGATTGTTTTTCGATTTGCGCGAGAGGATGCGAATGACATTTCGGATCTCATCGTCGCGGCCGATCACGGGGTCAAGCTTCTGCGCCCGTGCCAGCTCAACCAGATCCTGTCCGTATTTTTTGAGGACGTCGTACGTCGATTCGGGATCGTCACTTGTCACGCTGCGTCCGCCCCGCGCCGCGCGGACAGCGTCAAGAAAAGCACCCTCGTCCACACCGCCCGCGCGGAAAATGTCCTTTACAGTGCCCGACGGACGGCGCATCAGACCGAGCAGAAGGTGCTCGACCGAAATATAGCTGTCCTTCATTTTCCCGGCTTGCTTCTCCGCCTCAGCGAGGGCAGCTTCCAGGTCGCGCGAGAGGTAGACGGCATCCGGATCATTTGCGTTGCCGCCCCCCTGCGGCAGACGGCGGATGGCCTCCCCGGCGCGTGCGGTCAGCAGATCGGTCTGCGCGCCAGCACGGGTCAAAAGCTCTCCGCACAAGCCTTCGGTTTGTTCAAGCAAAGCAAGCAGGAGATGCTCTTGTTCGATTTGCGGACTGCGGTTCTGTGCGGAAATTTCTCGGGCGGCGCGAAGCGCCTCAATGCTTTTTTGGGTAAAGTTTTGCAGGTTCATGCGAAATACCTCCTGTTCATGCCGAGTGCCGCTCAGAGTACGATGGTCGATTGTGCAAGGTAGCTGCGATAAATTCGCTCAACCTCGGCCATCGCGGCGGCGGGATTGTTCAAATGGTAAAAATAGGCTTTAAGTGCCGCGTCAAGGGTGCGGATATAGGCGGCGATCAGTTCGCCCAGGGTTTCGCTGCCCGTATCGGCGATACGGCCGCCGGATGAGACGGTGCGTAGCTGGAGGCGGCGAACATATTTTCCCCCGTCCTCCGTCCGACCATGCACAGCCGATCGCAAAAGGCCCTCCTCCACCCGATTCCACAGCAGGTAAAACTGGTTCAGATAAAACAGCAGCGACGCATTCTGCGTACGAAGCGAGACGCGCAATTCCCCTACCGTTCCCTCGGGGGAAATATTGCGGCAAAGCTCGACGTGATAGCGAACGGTGGGGTTGTATTTGTAGTCAAGCGCCGATCGAAGAGAAAAGTGACTGTCCGACTGCGTGAGCTGCACGTGGAAGCTGTCTCTGCCGTCAAGCAGGGCCTCCAGTCGGCGCAGGGTATCCTGCATTCGCTTTTCGGGCGTGACGTAGGACACGTATTCGGCCAAAATCTGATTGATCATATTGGATCGATTGGTGCCCTTATGATAGGCAAGCCGATCGATTTCGGCAATCACGTCCTCACTGAGCACGAGAGAGTATACGGTTTTTTTCATGGCGATTCCTTCTTCTTGTCATGTTGTATGTTTATTTTAGCACAGATTATTAAACTTGTCAATAGATTTATATAAAATTAATTGCAAGATCGCACTTGCTCTGCTGAAAAGTACAGAGCGGGGAGCGGGAAAAAATCGTCTTTTCGGGGGAATTCTGTTGCTTTTTGGGCAAAAATCGTGTACAATAGTATAATAAATGAATTGCGAAAGGAATTGACCGTCGTGAAGATCAAAACCAAATCGCTTCCTTATGAAAAGGTGATGGAGCTCCCGCAGCCGAAGCACAAAATGCCGCTGAAGCCGAATCTCCTTCTGCATACCCTTGTTCGTGTGCTCTCGATCCCCGAGCTGATGGGGACGGGGTTTACCTATACGACCGAACGCATGGAAGAGGCGGGCGACGGCCCGTATCTCGTTCTGATGAACCACTCGAGCTTTATTGATCTGAAAATCGCCTTTAAGCTGCTCTATCCCAAGCCCTTCAGCATTGTCTGCACATCGGATGGCTTTGTGGGCAAATCGATGCTGATGCGTCATCTGGGCTGTATTCCCACCAATAAATTCGTGCACGATATTCGTCTGATCCGCGATATGCGCCATGCGCTCCACCAAAACGGAACCAGCGTACTGATGTATCCCGAGGCCAGCTATAGCTTTGACGGACGTGCCACGCCCCTGCCCCGCAAATTGGGCAAGCTGCTCAAGATGCTTGACGTGCCTGTGGTAGGAATCCGTACATACGGTGCGTTTGCGCGAGATCCGCTCTATAACTGCCTGCAGAAACGCAAGGTCAAGGTCAGCGCGACGATGCGCTGTCTGCTGACGCGGGAGGAAATCCGCCGAAAATCGGTTGACGAGCTTGATGCGATCTTAGACGAGATGTTTTCCTTTGACCATTTTGCCTGGCAGTGCGAGAACGGTATCGAGATCAACGAGCCCTTCCGTGCCGACGGACTGAATCGGATTCTTTTCCGCTGTCGTGCCTGCGGTCACGAGGGCGAGCTGGAGGGAAAGGGGACGACGCTCATCTGCCATCATTGCGGCAAGGTGTATACGCTTGATCCGCTCGGCCGCCTGGTTGCGGAGGGAGAGACGTATCACGTTCCCGACTGGTATGCCTGGCAGCGCGAGATTATCCGTGCCGAGGTTGAGGCGGGAACGTATCGCCTGGATACCGAGGTGGAGATCGGGATGCTGGTTGACTATAAGTCCATCTACCGTGTCGGTACGGGGCGGCTCGTCCATACGACCGACGGATTCACCCTCGACGGCTGTGACGGCAAGCTGCACTATGTGCAGTCTCCCCTTGCTTCGTACAGCCTGTATTCCGATTACTTCTGGTATGAGCTCGGGGACGTAATCTGCATCGGCACCAACGATCGGCTCTACTATTGCTTCCCGCGTCAAAAAGACGTGGTTGCCCGTGCGCGGATTGCCGCCGAGGAAATTTATACCTTCAGCCGACAGCAAAAACGCACCTGTCCGCCGGAAAAGGAGATCCATCATGGAGAAAAAGCGCTCGTATGATCTCAGCGCCTCGACGCTGCATATTCTTGCCATGCTTTTCATGCTCTGCGATCACATCTGGGCAACCGTTGCCCTAGGAGACGGTTCTCTTTGGCTGACCGCGCTCGGGCGGCTTGCCTTCCCCATTTTTGCATTTATGATTACCGAGGGGTACTGCCATACGCGGAATCTGCGCCGATATGTGTACCGTCTGCTCATTTTCGCCGCGATTTCGGAAATTCCCTTCAATCTGATGGCCTCGGGCTCTGTCTTTTATCCGTTCCATCAAAACGTGATCTGGACTTTTTTGCTCGGCATCGCACTGATTCGGCTCAACGATCTGTGTCGGGAGAAAAAGCTGTGGCTCCGCGCGCTTGTGCTGATCGGCACCCTTGTCGGGGCATACGTTTTCGGCTTTTTGACCTTCGTCGATTATTACGGCGCGGGTGTGCTGACCGTGCTTATCTTTTATCTCTTCCGCGGACGGCGCTGGTGGTGCTTCCTCGGGCAGTTTTTGGCGCTTCTCTGGATTAACACCGAGCTGCTCGGCGGACTTATCCATTACGTTACGCTCTTCGGCCGCGAATTCGGCATTCCGCTGCAGGCCCTTGCGCTTCTCGCGCTGATTCCCATCTGGCTCTACCGCGGCAGACAGGGCATCCGCTCGCGGGGATTCCAATATTTCCGCTATGCGTTTTACCCTGCGCATATGCTGATTCTGGCGCTGATCATGATTTTTTTGTGAGGACAGCATAGAATTCACCCCAAAGGAGGTGTGCCGATGCGCAAATTCTTTTTGCTTTTCTTTCTGTTTTTCTCTCTTTTTCTCTTGCCGTCATCGGCACTTGATGCGGCCGAGCTTACGGTTTCACTCACAGCCGAGCAGGACATATCCCCCATCCGTGACGGCAAAGAGAGCACCTATCTCGCCATCCCGGCAGGCGGTGAAATTACCCTTGACGCAGGGGATCGGCAAATCGCGGGGCTGTATCTGATTTTTGATAAAATCCCCAAGCCCTGGGTTTGCACCACGCAGGTACACGATATTCCGTGCGGCCGGAACGGCTTTTTGCACGAATACGTCGAGATAACGGCCGCCACGCGCACGCTTACCCTCACCTTTCCCGAGGGTGCGGTGCTGGCCGAGCTGTCGGTCTGGTCGGCGGGGGATCTGCCCGATACGGTCCAGCGCTGGGAGCCCCCCCTGACACGGGCAGATCTGCTTCTTTTCTCAACCCACAGTGATGACGAGCATCTCTTCTTTGCCGGTATTCTCCCCGACTGCATTGATCGCGGACTTGCCGCGCAGGTCGTTTATATGACGCAGCATTTTGACACACACAACCGCCCCCACGAGCAGCTCAACGGCCTCTGGGCAGTCGGTGTGCGCCATTACCCCATCGTCGGCCCCTTCCCCGATCTTTATTCAACCTCACTCGAAGCCGCCCGTACCATCTATGCCGGGCGGGGCTATACCGAGGACGATTTCACCGCCTATGCCGTCGAACAGCTGCGCCGCTTCAAGCCGCAGGTCGTGATCGGTCACGACGTGAACGGTGAATACAATCACGGCGCGCATATCGTCAATACGGCCGCCCTTCGTGCCGCACTCGAGCGCTCGGCCGATCCCGCTGCCTATCCCGATTCTGCCGCGGCCTGGGGAATCTGGGACGTTCCCAAAACCTATCTGCATCTTTGGCCCGAGCGGACCGTCACCATGAACTGGGACAAGCCGCTTGCCGCATACGGCGGCATGACGGCCTTCGCCGTCTCAAGACTCGGCTACGACGAGCACGTCTCCCAGCATTGGACCTGGTTTTCGCGCTGGGTGCGCGGGACGTCGACCGCGCCGATCACCGCCGCCGCGCAGATCACCACCTACAGCCCCTGCGCATACGGGCTCTACCGCACGACGGTCGGTGACGATCCGTCCGGCGCAAACGACTTTTTTGCCAATCTCATCCCCTATGCGGAGCAGACGCCGCCGGAAACCGAGCCCCCGCTCACCACTGCGGCGGAAACGACTTCGCCCGCACCGATCACGACAAGCTCACCGCCGTCTGAGCCGCCGATCGAAACGACGGAAGCTATGCCCGCTGAGCAAACGGGGCTTCCGATCGGGATTCTGCTTCCCGTCGGTGTGATCGTCATTCTGATCGTCACCGTCGGCGCGATGCTCGGACCCGTCAAAAAGCGTTGATGAAAGCAGTATTGTTCACAATTGGTTCATGATTGTTTGGTATACTAACAAGGACGCTCTGCAGACCGTGCCTTACCCCCGAGCGAGAGGGCCCTCTCCGTCAGGCTTTGCCTGCCACCTCTCCCAAAGGGCGAGGCTTATCCTGTGATGTGTTTGTGTCTCGCACGGCAACAAAGGTATACTTTTGTTGACATGCCGAACAAATTTCGGAAAGCCTTTCTCCCGTTTGAGAAGACTGGGCATGGATACATCACTCAACTGCAAATCTTGCGCTAAAGCGAAACGCAAAGCACCAAGGCTCCCTTGTGTAAAGGGAGCTGTCACCGCAGGTGACTGAGGGATTGTAAACGAAACG
>JAZNCR010000255.1:0-2725 GCA_045587605.1 Eubacteriales bacterium | reverse complement strand
CCCTGCGGCCATCATCGCGTAGACGAACACGCCTGCCGAGGGAATTCGGTCGGCGGCGACGATCAGACAGCCCGGCCAGAGCATCGAGACGCAGAAGCCGGTGAAGGCGCAGGCCGCAAGACCGATGAGGGGACTTTGCGTCAGCGCGGCGAAGAGATAACAGACGCTCGCGCCGATGGCACCGAGAAAGAGGACGCGGGTAATATGCTTACCCCGCTTGGCGTAGAGCGTACGGCCAAGGCCCAGCATCAGGCCGAAGAGGGCGACGCCGAAAATATCTCCCCACACCTTGGGGACGCCGAGTGCCTGCTCGAGGTAGCCCGAGCTCCACTGTGCCATCGTACACTCGGACGCGCCGCCAAGGAAGATAGCCGCAACGCAGAGCAGGAGGTTTTTGTCCCGGAGCATCCGGAGCGCGCCCGATACCCGTTCGGGGGTTTCCATCTGCGGAATGGACGAGCGGGAGAAAAGAATTGCCGAGGTCAGCGGAACGAGGAGGAAGAGCAGCGCCAGCCACTGCCAGTTTTCGGCACCGAAGAGCAGGAGGAAGAGGGTGCTCAGGACAATGACGAAGACAACCCCCCAGGCATAGATCGAATGAAGCTTTGCCATTTCGCGTTCGGGATCGTCGGCGGGAATGGCCGCGATCACGGGACTGATCAGCACCTCACAGAAGCCGCCCGCCGCCGAAAAGATCAGCGTCCCGATGAGAAGTCCGGCATATACGGCGTGCGGGAAGACAAAGGGCCAAACGGCATAGATCGAGAGACCGATCATGGTCAGGACGGGCGTCATTTTGACCGCCTTTCCGATGTTGAATCTGTGCGAGAAAAAGGAAAAGAAGAGGTCAACGACCAGCTGGGTGAGAAAGTTGGTGAGAACCAGAAGACCAAGCAGAGAATAGGAAATGCCGTAGAGCTCGCGGAAGGTCAGAAAGAGCAGGGGAGAGAGATTGCCGACGACCGACATGGAGACGTTGGTCGTATAGCAGGCGAGCTTGAGCGATCTGTATGACGTGGGCATGATGTTGCCTCCTTTGTGATGATCAGGCGAGGGGTATCCTCGATGTGAGAATAAAGGTATCGGTTTATTGTCATACGAAACAAATTGCGGAAAGCCTTCCCCCCCTAGGGAAGGCGAATGCTGTCTTACGAAACATCATCTGCAGATAAAGGATAGATAAACGAAAATGCTTGCATCATTCAAAAAACGATATATCGGTGACCGTGCCTTTTACCGTGTCATGTTTGCTCTTGCCATTCCGCTGGTCGTACAGCAGGGGATTACGAATTTCGTTAACCTCATCGATAATCTGATGGTAGGCGCGCTCGGCGAGATGCCGCTCGGCGGTGTATCCATCATGAATCAGCTGATTATGGTGTTTAATCTCACCCTGTTCGGCGTGCTGTCGGCGGCATCCATCTTCGGCGCGCAGTTCTTCGGTGTAAAGGATTACAAGGGCATGCGTGATACCTTCCGTTTCCGCCTTTGGTTTGGTCTTGGCACCTCACTGCTTGCCGTCGGTGTGTTTTTGCTCTGGGGCGACAAGCTGGGGCTTCTTTTCCTTGAAAACGACAACAATACCCCCGAGCGGATCGCCGAAACACTGGGCTATGCGATGGGGTATCTGCGTATCGCGGTTCTCGGTCTGCCCCTTTTTGCCATCTCGCAGAGCTACTCGGGTATTTTGCGCGAGACGGGCGAGACGGTGCATCCGATGGTCGCTTCGGTCATCGCCATTCTGACCAATCTCGTCCTCAACTACTGCTTTATTTACGGATTTCTTTTCTTTCCCGAAATGGGTGCGGCGGGAGCGGCACTGGCTACGGTAATTTCGCGCGTGCTTGAAATGCTCTATATCGTCATTTATGCACACACGCATATCGATAAGTACCCGTTTATCCGACGTGCCTATCGCTCCATGCGCATACCGCGTGAGCTTTGCCGCAAAATTATCGTCACGGGTACCCCCCTCCTGCTCAACGAATCGCTCTGGGGACTCGGCATGGCGGCCATCAGCGGAAACTATGCGTCCCGCGGACTTGAGGTGGTTGCCGCGTCGAACATTGCGTCAACGGCGTGGAATCTTTTCTGTGTCATCATGTTCGCGATGGGCACGGTTGTTTCGATCATGATCGGACGCGAGCTGGGTGCGGGACAGACCGAGCAGGCGAAGGTGACGGTGAGCCGCCTTGCCTTTTTCACGGTTGCCGTCCATGCTGTGCTTGGACTTCTGATGCTGTTTGCGGCGCACTTTATTCCGATGCTCTATGACGTGAATTCCGCGACGCGGGAGATTGCCGAGAAAATGCTGCGGATCCAGGGCATCGTGCTTCCCGTGCACGCCTTTGTGCACGTGGTGTATTTCACCCTCCGTTCGGGCGGAAAAACCTTTATTACCTTCCTCTTTGACTGTGTGTACACCTGCACGGTTCCGCTCGGCGTTTCCTTCGTCCTCTGCCGCCTGACCAGCCTTGATATTGTTCTTTGCTACGCGATCGTGCAGGCAACCGACCTCATTAAGATGGGTATCGCCATTCCCCTCCTCAAATCGGGCTGCTGGGCGAATACGATTATCAGCGAATAGGGCGTGCGCCGGTTCGGAATCAAAAGCTTTACGAAAAAAGCACTGCAAGGGGTGCCTTCCGTAGAGCAGTATAACCCAACCAATAGGAAAAGGATAGAGAAAATTCACCTTCTCTATCCTTTTTTCTTGACAAGCACT
>JAZNCR010000254.1:0-12960 GCA_045587605.1 Eubacteriales bacterium | reverse complement strand
TATCCGTACCGCCTGATTTGGGCGAGGAAATAAACGAATTTAAGGAAAAAAACATGGCTAATCTGGTCATTCTTGAGTCGCCCACCAAGGTGGGTACAGTCAAGGGATACCTTGGCTCAAATTATAAGGTCCTCGCTTGCGTGGGACACGTTCGTGATCTGCCCAAAAGCAGTCTCGGCGTTGATATTGAAAATGATTTTGCCGCGCACTATATCAATATCCGCGGCAAGGGGGATCTGATCAAGGCTTTGCGCAAAGAGGTAAAGCATGCGAACAAGGTCTTTCTCGCAACCGACCCTGACCGCGAGGGTGAGGCAATTGCCTGGCATCTGGTCAATGCGCTGGGTATCCCCGAAAACAAAACCTACCGTGTCACCTTCAACGAGCTGACCAAGACTGCCGTCAAGGCAGGCGTCAAGGCGCCCCGCGCCATTGATATGAATCTGGTCAATGCGCAGCAGGCGCGCCGTATTCTTGACCGTATTGTGGGCTATAAGCTCTCCCCCTTCCTCTGGAAAACGGTGAAGAGCGGTCTGTCGGCGGGACGCGTGCAGTCGGTGGCTACCCGTGTCATCGTTGACCGTGAGGCGGAGATCCGCGCATTCGTTCCGGAGGAATACTGGACGGTTGACGCGGCACTTTGTGCTGACGGAAAGAGCTTTTCCGCGCGCTTCTTCGGAAATGCGGAGGGGAAGATTAAGCTTTCAAGCGAGGCAGAAACTGCGGCGGTCGTTGCGGCCGTTGAGGCTTCCTCCTTCGTCGTAAAAAGCATCAAGCATGCGGTTCGCCACAAGGCACCTACCCCCCCGTTTACCACCTCCACTCTCCAGCAGGAGGCATGGAGAAAGCTTGGCTTCCAGTCTCAGCGTATCATGCGCGTGGCACAGGAGCTTTATGAAGGTATCAATCTTGGCGGCGAATTCGGCGGTGTCCAGGGTCTGATCACCTATATGCGTACCGACTCGCTTCGTGTTTCTGCCGAAGCACAGGCCGCGGCGCGCAGCTTCATTGGTGAAAAATACGGAGAGAATTACATTCCCGAGAATCCCCGCACCTATAAATCCCGCTCGAACGCACAGGATGCGCACGAGGCCATTCGTCCCGCGCGCGTCGAGATTGAGCCGCAGATGATCAAAAAGCATCTGACGTCCGATCAGTTCCGCCTGTATAAGCTGATCTGGGAACGCTTTGTGGCAAGCCAGATGGCATCAGCCGAGCTGAACACGATTACCGCTGATTTTGAGGCGGGCGGATATATTTTCCGCACCTCGGGCTATACGGTGAAATTCCAGGGTTATATGGCCGTTTACGAGGCAAGTGAAGAGGAAACGGCAGGCGGCGATGCGCAGTATGACGGTCAGCGCGGGCTCCTCTTGCCCGAGATGTCCGAGGGCGAGCGGATTTCGTCCGAGGGCATTACGCCTCAGCGGCATTTTACCGAGCCGCCTCCGCGCTACAATGAGGGATCCCTGGTCAAATTCCTTGAGGAAAAGGGAATCGGCCGTCCCGCAACCTATGCGCAGACCATCACGACGATTATCAGCCGCGGCTACGTTAACCGCGACGGCAAGGCACTCGTGCCCACGCCGCTTGGCGAGGTGACGACCCGGATCATGAAAGATAAGTTCCAAAATATCATCGACTATCAGTTTACGGCGAATATGGAAACCGGTCTTGACAATATTGAAAAGGGAGAGCTGCCGATGCTGTCGGTTCTTCGTGACTTCTGGGGTGATTTTGAGCCTCAGCTGATTCGCGCACAAGAGCTGGCGGAGAAAGAAAGCATTGAGGTTCCCGTTGAGGAAACCGATATTATCTGCGAGAAATGCGGCGCAAAAATGATCGTGAAAAACGGTCGCTACGGCAAATTTGCCGCCTGCCCGAACTACCCGCAGTGCAAGAATACCAAGCCGCTTGAAGCACCCGAGAAGAAGGAGAGCGAGAAGCCGGTTGTTGCCGATTTCAAATGTGAGCTCTGCGGAGCGGACATGGTTCTGCGCAGCGGCCGCTACGGCAGTTTCTACGCTTGCTCGCGTTATCCCGAGTGCAAGCATACCAAGCAGAGAACCAAGGAGCTTGACGTAGCTTGTCCCAAATGCGGCGCAAAGGTTTTGACCAAATACGGACGCGGCCGTACCGTCTTCTATTCCTGCTCGCGCTATCCCGAATGCGATTTCTCCTCCTGGGATATGCCGACTGCGGAGCTCTGTCCCGACTGCGGCAAGATGCTCTTCCGCAAAAAGGGGAAGAATCAGCTGATCTGCCATGACAAGACCTGCGGGTATAAACGCGAGCTTCCGCCCGAGACGCCTTCGGCCGAAAGTGAGGACAGCGATGTCTGATTTCGGTGCACAGGTTCGGGTCATCGGTGCCGGACTCGCCGGCGCGGAGGCGGCGTGGCAGCTGGCCGAACGCGGAATTCGGGTTGATTTATACGAGATGAAGCCGCATAAGATGACGCCTGCACACCGCTCGGCGGGCTTTGCCGAGCTTGTTTGCTCAAACTCGCTTCGCTCCGACCGCACGACCAACGCGGTGGGACTGCTCAAGGAAGAGCTTCGACGCATGGGATCGCTGATCCTTGAAGCGGCGGATGCAACCCGCGTGCCGGCAGGCTCTGCACTTGCGGTTGACCGCGATCGCTTTTCCGCATATGTGACCGAAAAAATCCGTTCCCATCAAAACATTCGTGTCATCGAGGAGGAAATGACGGCACTGCCCGATGACCTCCCCACTGTTGTGGCGACAGGTCCCCTGACCTCTTCGCCGCTGGCCGATCATATCGTTTCCCTGATCGGCGGCAAGCAGCTGCATTTTTACGATGCGGCCGCCCCCATCGTAGATGCATCCACGATCAATATGGATATTGCCTATTTCGCCTCCCGCTATGATAAGGGGGATGCGGATTATCTCAACTGCCCCATGACCGAGGAGCAGTATACTGCCTTTTACGATGCGCTGATTTCGGCCGAGGCGGCCGAGCTGCACGATTTCGACCGTGCCGAGCTCAAGGTGTTCGAGGGCTGTATGCCGATCGAGATTATGGCTTCACGCGGCAAAGAGACCCTTTGCTACGGGCCGCTCAAGCCGGTCGGCCTGCGCGATCCCCGCACGGGAAAGGAAGCCTATGCCGTGGTTCAGCTTCGCCGTGAAAATGCGGAGGGAACGATGTACAATCTCGTCGGCTTCCAAACGCATCTGCGCTTTCCCGAGCAGCAGCGGGTCTTCCGCATGATCCCGGGGCTTGAGCAGGCGGAATTTCTGCGGTACGGTGTCATGCACAGAAACACCTATCTTAACTCGCCCGGGCTTCTTTGTCCGACCTATGCCCTCCGCAGTCGTCCGAATCTCTTTTTTGCCGGGCAGATGACCGGTGTTGAGGGATATATCGAATCGACCGGATCGGGCTTTGTGGCGGGTGTGAATGCGGCACGGCTGATTGCGGGAGAAGCCCCCGTGATTTTCCCGCGCACGACGATGATCGGTGCGATGGCCGCATACGTCAGCGAGGGCGGGATGAGCGGCAGCTTCCAGCCGATGAATGCCAATTTTGGTATTTTGGCACCCTTGCCGACCCGAGTAAAGGGCGGAAAAATTGCAAAATACGAAGTGATGGCGGCGCGTGCGCTGGATGCCATCGAGGGGATGGGGCTGTAAAGCCCCTCCTCATCTGCGCAAAAGCAGTGATGAAGAAGACGGAACCCAAGCCGCTCCTCCTGCTTCATGAAGGCTTTTGCGGTGAATGATAATCGATAAACAATACGGAGAACAAAGCATGAGAATTATTGTAGATGTCATGGGTGGAGATAACGCCCCGCACGAGCTGGTTAAGGGTGTCGTTGAGGCGGCTGAACGCTATACGGCAAACTTTATTCTGGTTGGCGACCGCGTGGCAATTGAGGCAGTTGCCGAAAAGGAAGGGTATGATTTGTCCCGCTTTGAAATCGTGCATACCGAGTCGGTCATCACGATGGAGGACGATCCCATTTCGGTTGTTCGCGCCAAGAGCGATTCGTCAATGAGCCGAGGTCTGCATCTGCTTGCCGAAGGGCAGGGGGATGCTTTCGTCAGTACGGGAAATACGGGCGCGCTTTTTACGGGGGCGACCCTGATCGTCCGTAAGATTAAGGGTGTCCAGCGTGCCGCAATTGCGAGCGTGCTGCCCTTCAGCACGCCCGTTCTTCTGCTCGACTCGGGCGCAAATCTGACCGTTACGTCGGACCAGCTCGTACAGTTCGGTATGATGGGCTCGATTTATATGCAGAATCTGTTCAACCTTCCCTCGCCCCGCGTCGGACTGCTCAATAACGGCATCGAGGATTGCAAGGGACAGCCGCTGCACATTGAAACCTACCAAAAGCTCCTGGCGGATGAATCGATCAACTTTGTCGGCAATATTGAGGGCAACCGGATTCCGCACGGTGGCTGTGACGTTCTGGTTACCGACGGATTTACCGGCAATATTGTGCTCAAATACACCGAGGGCATGGGAAAGATGATGCTGGGCGTACTGAAGGGGCTCTTCAAGTCCAATCCCGTGTCGATGATGTCGGCGATGGTCATGAAGAAGCAGTTGACCGAGATCAAGAAGACCTATGATGCAAGCACCTACGGCGGAGCACCTTTCCTTGGTATTTCCCGTCCCGTCATCAAGGCGCACGGCAGCTCGAATGCGCGTGCCTTCCGCAATGCGATCCGTCAGGCGATCGAATACGTTGACACCGGCGTCACCTACGACATTGCCCGTGCCATCGAGGAGATCCGCGCACGCAAGGCGGCAGAGTCGGCCGAGCCGGAGAAGGGGGATGAGCGGAATGGCTGAAAAAAAGCCAAAGGAGTCCATCTCTTCGCTGCCCCGTCCGCTTGGCGAGCTGGAAGAGGCGATCGGCTATACCTTCCGCGACAGAGGGCTGCTTGAGGTTGCCATGACCCATTCGTCACATTCGAACGAAATGAAGGGGAGAGGACTTACGCTCCCCTGCAACGAGCGCCTTGAATTTCTCGGAGACTCGGTGCTTTCCATCATTGCAAGCGAATATCTCTATTCCCACTATACCCAGCGTCCCGAGGGAGATCTTACGCGGATGCGCGCCGAGATCGTCTGCGAGCGTGCGCTCTCGGGCTACGCGATGCAGATCGGCCTTGGTGATTTCCTTTTCCTCGGCCGCGGAGAGGAAAAAAATCAGGGACGTGTACGGAAATCAATTCTTGCCGATGCCTTTGAGGCTCTGCTTGCCGCCGTTTATCTCGATGCGGGCAATCAGGGCAAGAAGACGGTGAGCCGTTTTTTGCTTCCTTTTCTCATTGAGGAGCTGGCGGCGATCGGCGGACATATTCAGGATTATAAGACTCTGCTTCAGCAGATCATTCAGCAGGTCAACGGTGAGCTGCTTGAGTACGTAACGGTTGCCGAGAGCGGACCCGACCACCGCAAGTCCTTTGTGGTGGAAGCGCGTCTGAACAGCAACGTGATCGGCGTCGGAGAGGGATCGTCCAAGCGTGAGGCCGAGCAGAAGGCTGCGCGTGAGGCGCTCGTTCTCTTCGGCGAATCGAACGAGGAAGCGTAACATACAATACCATATCGCAACACCAAAGGGGCGTTTTCCGAAACGCCCCTTTGGTGAGGTTTGGGAGAAAAACAAAAGGAGGACTGCACCGATGGCACACGCGAATATTCCGGTTTTTATTCCGCACGTCGGTTGTCCCAATGCCTGTGTTTTCTGCAATCAGCGGGTCATTTCGGGATGCGGCGGCACAGATGCCGCTGATGCGATCCTTGCTATGGCCGAGCGAACGATCGCCTGTGCGTGCAGGACGCGTACCTCGGGGGCGGATACCGAGATCGCCTTTTTCGGCGGCTCGTTTACGGGGATCGACCGACGGCTGATGGAGGACCTTCTGGCACTGGCACAGCGTTACGTGGATGAAGGGTACGCTTCTGCCATCCGACTCTCCACACGCCCCGATTATATCGTCGGCGAAATCACCCGACTGCTCTCGCGCTATGCTGTCCGCACGGTCGGGCTTGGTGTGCAGAGCCTGTCCGATGCGGTCCTTGCACGCTCACGTCGCGGTCATACGGCGGCGGATGCGTACTTCGCGATTGCGCAGCTGCGGGAGAGCGGCTTTTCGGTCGTGGGACAGATGATGCTGGGACTGCCCGGCTCGGATGCCGAGACCGAGCGAATGACGGCGCGGCGGCTGTGTGAGGCAGGGGTAGAGGGCGTACGAATCTATCCCGTGCTCGTCCTTGCGGGAACCGCGCTTGCCGAGCAATATGCCTCGGGTGAGTATACACCGCTCTCGCTTGACGAGGCGGTCAGCCGAACGGCCGATTTACTTGAGATCTTTGCCGAGGCAGGCATCCGGGTCCTGCGCGTCGGTCTGCAGGAGAGTGAAACACTGGGCGGGGCCGTGCTGGCAGGACCGCATCATCCGGCATTTGGCGAGTTGGCCTTGAGTGAGGTCTTCTGCCGTCGGATGGAGAAGGCCGCCGAGCAGTTTCCGGCGGGGGAGGATCTTATCATTTCGGTACCGCGCGGGCGTCTTTCGGCCGCGATTGGACAAAAAAAGAAAAATTTAGAGAGATTATTTGCAAAATTTCGCCCGAAAACGATAAAAGTGATTGAAATTGACACAATTTTCGGGTATAATATAAGGATAGAACATCAAAAGAGCCCGCAGACTGTGGGTGAGAGAAAGGAGGCGCGCGACAATTGTATCTGAAATCTCTTGAGCTGCACGGCTTTAAGTCCTTTCCCGATAAGACCGTTCTGACCTTTGAGCGGGGTGCTACCGTCATCGTCGGACCGAACGGAAGCGGAAAGTCCAACCTTTCCGACGCGATGCGCTGGGTGCTCGGCGAAATTTCGTCCAAGAGCATTCGCGGTACCAAGATGGAAGACGTTATCTTCGGCGGTGCCGATGGCAGACGCCCGATGGGCTTTGCCGAGGTATCGGTCACCTTCGATAACACGGAGGAGAACGGTAGACTGGACAGCCCCTACAACGAGGTTACCGTAACCCGCCGCTATTACCGCGCGGGAGAGAGTGAATATTTCATCAACCGCAAGGCCTGCCGTCTGCGCGACATCTATGAGCTGTTCATGAACACGGGTATCGGTCGTGACGGATATTCGATCATCGGACAGGGTAAGATCGCCGAGATCATTTCGCGCAAGAGCGATGAACGCCGAAGCATCTTTGAGGATGCGTCGGGTATTGCACGTTACCGCTTCAAAAAATCGGAGGCCGAGCGACGTTTGGCCGGCACCGAGGACAATATGCTTCGTGTCAACGATATTCTCTCCGAGCTTGAGGGTCGGGTAGGGCCGCTTGAAAAGGAAGCGGCGCGTGCGAAAAAATATCTTGATCTTTACGAGGAGAAAAAACGCGCCGACGTTTCGCTCTGGCTTTACGATACCGAGCGGCTGCGCGGCGAGGTGGCGGAGGCGGAAAATCTCGTCCGCCATTCGGCACTTGATCTGCAGACGGCCGAGGATACCATTGCTTCGCTTGAATCACAGAACGAGAAGCTGTTTGCGGCCGCACAGTCGAACAAGATGGCGTCCGAGCAGCTCTTGCGCGAGATCCGTGAGCAGACCGACGCCAACCATGAGCTTGACGCCGCTCTTCGCGTTGCCGAGAACAATCGCATCCACACCGACGAGTTGATCGCGGCGGCCGAGGCATCGGTGCTGGCGGCCGAGACTTCGGCTGCGGCCGAGCGGCAAAACCGCGAGGCGCAGAGCGCACAGATCGCCGAGCATCATGCACGTCTGGCCGACGAGCGGGCAAACCGTGATGCAACGATAGAAAAGCAGGCAGGAGCTGCCGCAGAGCGTGACCGATTGGGGGCGATCATCGACGGTGCGCTGATCGATCTGCGTGCCTTCGAGCAGGAGCAGATCGACCTCAAGGTCCGCATTTCGATGCTTGAGAACGCACGCGCATCCGACCGCGATAAGACCTCGACCATGCAGAATGATCTTGCATCTCTCGAGGAAACGGCGAAGTCGCTTGGTGAGAGCTGTGAGGCCGCTCGACTGACCGTCGAGGATTATACGGTGTCGCTTGGTGAGCTTGACCGTGCGATCGCCGACAGCGAGGGAAAACTCGAGAAGCTGACCGAGGAGCGCCGCATTGCGCTGGAGCGGGCAAATCAGTGTGGTCTGCGCAGAGACTCTCTTGCACAGCGCGCTGACAATCTGCGCCGCATGGAGGAGCATTTCGAGGGTTATTCGGGCAGTGTCCGCTACGTCATGAGTCAATACGAGCGAGGACAGATCACATTGGCGGACGGACGGGCGTGCGGAACGATCCACGGGCCCCTCTCCAAGCTGATCAGCGTAGAACCCAAATATATTACGGCGATCGAAACCGCACTCGGTGCGAATCTGCAGAACATCGTCGTTGAGGATGAGGAAACGGCAAAGGCTGCAATCTACGCGCTCAAGCGCGGAAATGCAGGCCGCGCTACCTTCTATCCCATCACGTCCATGCGTCCCTCGAATCCGACCGAGGAACTCAAAAATGCCGCGCGGTATACGGGATATCTCGGTACGGCCGATGCACTTGTCGGCACCGACGATCGCTATCGCGGCGTGCTCTCCTCCTTGCTCGGACGAACGGTGATCTTTGATAATATCGATCATGCGACCGCAATGGCAAAGGCGACGCGTTACCGCGTTCGTGCCGTTACGCTTGACGGTCAGCAGATCAACGTCGGCGGTTCCTTTACCGGCGGCTCGGCCAAGCGGGACAGCGGCATTCTCAGCCGTGCCGGCGAGATCGAGCAGCTGACTGCCGAGCATAAAAAGGCGTCGGCTGAAGCAGATGCCGCACAGAACGAGGTCAGGGCAATCGACCGCCGTTTGGCCGACTGCGGCCGCGAGCGGGATGATGCCGCCGAGCGTCGTCGCCTGATCGGTACGATGGCATCAGCCGAGCAAGCTCGTCTTGATCAGCTCGAGGCTAAGCTTGAGGCGAACCGTACGCTGATCGACAAGATCCATACCGATTTTGCGGAGCAGGGTGAGATCAGCCGCAAGTACGACGAGGATATTGCCGCATGGCAGAGCGAGCTGGCCGAGGCCGAGAATAAGATCGCAGAGCTGTCTGCCTTCCGTGCCGAGCGTGAGATTGAGCGCAATGCGGCAGACGACGAGGTAACGGCGTATGCCGAGCAGATCACGGCTCTGCATATCCGCATCAGCGAGATTGAAAAGGATATTGAGACGGCACTTCTTTTGCGGGATGCGACCGATGAGCGGATCGCCGCGCAGAACGAAGCGAAGGCGGCTGCCGCCCTGCGTGCGGCCGAGCTGCGCAGCGGTCTTGCCGAGACCGAGGCCAAAATGGCCGAGAACCGCGCAGAGGCCGAGGCGGGCGAGCGGAAGCTGGCCGAGCTCAACGCGCGCCGTGCCGAGATCGAGGCGGGCGGTATGGAGTTCGAGCGTCAGCAGAACGAGCTGCGCATCCGTTTGCGCGAGCAGAACAACCAGAAGGAGCTGGTCGTTCGTGCACATACCAAAAACGAAAACAAGCTCGCAACCCTGCGTACCGAGCAGGATAAGCTTTCCTCCCGCCTGTGGGACGATTATGAGCTGACCCGCGCGGGTGCCATTGAATTGGGCTATCCCGCGGTAACCGAGGAGAACCGTGCCGAGGTCGCGCAGGTGCAGACCGAAACGCGCAACAAGCTTCGTGCGCTGGGCAGTGTCAACGTCGGCGCAATCGAGGAATATGCCGAGGTCAAGTCACGTTACGATTACCTCTCGGGACAGCTCGGTGACCTGCGTGATGCAAAGGCCGACCTTGAGGCGGTCATCGCCAAGCTCGAGACCGAGATGCGCTCGGCCTTCCTCACCGCCTTCAGTGCGATCAACCGAAACTTCAATCAGGTATTCGTTGAGCTCTTCGGCGGCGGCAGTGCGGCACTTGAGCTGAGTGATCCCGACGATCCGCTGACCTCGGGTATTGAGATCAAGGCGGCACCTCCCGGAAAGGTCATCAAGAATCTGATGCAGCTGTCGGGCGGAGAGCAGTCCTTTATCGGTGTTGCACTCTTCTTTGCCATTCTGCAGTATAATCCGACGCCCTTCTGTATTCTCGACGAGATTGAGGCGGCGCTGGATGAGGTCAACGTTGCACGTTTGGCCGAATACATCAAGCGTTATGCACTGGGCACGCAGTTTATTCTGATTACCCACCGCCGCGGCACGATGGAGGTCGCGGACTGTCTCTACGGTGTGACGATGCCCGAGCGCGGTATTTCGCGCGTGCTGACGCTGAACATTGATGACATAGAGAAAAAAGGAGAAGACTGGGATGGCATTTTTGGATAAATTAAAGGCGGGACTTGCGAAGACCAAAAACGGTTTTATGGGACAGATCAATCAGGTGTTCAGCGCCTTCGTCCGCATTGACGAGGATATGCTTGAGGAGCTTGAGGAAATCCTGATCTGTGCCGACGTCGGTGTTGCCGCGACCGAGGAGATCATTGACGAGCTCCGCGCGAGAATCAAAAACGACCGTCTTACCGAGCGCGAAGAGGCAATGGCCGCTCTGCGCGAGATTCTTTGCGGCATGATCGGAGAAGGAGAGCCTCTTTGCCTTGAGCATACGCCGGCCGTCGTGCTGGTAATCGGCGTCAACGGTGCGGGCAAGACCACCTCGATCGGTAAAATGGCCGCACGGCTGAAGGAACAGGGCAAGCGCGTCGCGGTGGCGGCGGCGGATACCTTCCGCGCGGCCGCAATCGATCAGCTGGCCGTTTGGTGCGAGCGTGCCGACGTTCCGCTGATCAAGCAGAGCGAGGGCTCCGACCCTGCCGCCGTGGTTTACGATGCGATCGGGTATGCCCGCTCGCACGCAAGCGACGTGCTCATCATCGATACGGCAGGACGGCTCCACAACAAAAAGAATCTGATGGATGAACTGGCAAAGATCAACCGTGTCATCGACCGCGAGCTGCCCGGTGTTTCGCGCGAAACCCTTCTGGTGCTTGATGCCACCACGGGGCAGAACGCCATCATGCAGGCCAAGGAATTCAAGAACGCCGCCGAGATTACCGGCCTTACCCTCAACAAGATGGACGGAACGGCAAAGGGCGGAATTGTGTTTGCCATCAAAAAGGAGCTGGGCATTCCGGTGAAGTTCATCGGTGTCGGGGAGAAGATCGACGACCTTCAGCCTTTTGACGCGGCAGAATTCGTCGAAGCACTCTTCAACTGATCGGCGCGCAGAAAGGAAACGATATGCAGGCTGTACTCGTATCCCATAACAAAAAGAAAATTGCCGAGCTTCGTGCGATCCTCTCCGCGGTCGCACCCGAGCTTACGCTTCTCTCGGCGGGGGAGGCAGGCCTTCCCGACGATATTCCGGAGGACGGTCTTACCTTTGCCGAAAACGCGCCCATCAAGGCGCGTGCGGCGGCCGAGCGCGGCTATATTGGCATTGCAGACGACTCGGGGCTTACGGTCGACGCGCTTGACGGCGCACCCGGCGTTTACTCTGCCCGTTATGCGGGGGAGCACGGTGACGATGCCGCCAACAACGAAAAGCTGCTTCGCGAGCTTGCTTGCCGTCCGGATCAACCGCGAACGGCAGCCTTCGTCTGCACGATGGCCTGCGTTTTCCCGGATGGGGAATCCTTCACCTGCGAAGGCCGTTGCCCCGGTGAGATTCTCACCGCACCGCGCGGCGAGGGCGGATTCGGCTATGATCCGCTTTTCCTCTACGTGCCGGCAGGCAAGTCTTTTGCCGAGCTTGACGGTGAAGAAAAAAACAAGATTTCTCACCGCGCCCGTGCACTTTCCGCTTTTGCGCCCGAGCTTGCCCGAAGAATGGCAGGACGCACTCATGAAAATTCAGAAAAAGGGAAAAACTATGTTAACAAGTAAACAACGCGCCAAGCTTCGTGCGCTTGCCAATCCCATTGATACCATTATGCAGGTAGGGAAGGGCGGGGTGACCGATAACCTGATTGCGACCGTCTCGGATGCGCTTGAGGCCCGCGAGCTGATCAAGCTTCGTGTGCTTGAGAACAGCGAGGAATCTCCGCGCTCGGCTGCAGAAGCACTTGCGGCCGCAACCGGGGCCGACGTGGTTGCCGTGATCGGTACCCGTTTTGTACTCTACCGTGCCTCGAAAAAGCATCCGCGTATCGAGCTGTAAGGCATGGAACGCATCGGTATTTACGGCGGTACATTTTCGCCGCCCCACAACGGGCACATTGCCGCCGCCCGTGCTTTTCTTCGGCAGGCGGAGCTTGATCGGCTGATTATCCTGCCGGCGGGCATTCCGCCGCATAAAAGCGTCTCGCCCGACGATGAGCCCATGCGGCGGTATCGGATGGCGGAGCTTGCCTTTCGCGGGCTTCCTCGTACCGAGGTGTCGGACTATGAAATCCGACAGAGCGGACGCAGCTATACGGTGCTGACGCTTGAGCATTTTGCCGCGCCGGATCGTGCGCTCGTGCTTTTGGTCGGTACCGATATGTTTCTGACGCTGGACAGCTGGTTTCGTGCCGAGGATATCTTTTCGATGGCCGAGATTTGCTGTATCCGCCGCGAAGACGATGAGGAGACGTGTGCGGCGATTGCCGGAAAAATCAACGCGTACAGGGAACAATTCGGTGCCCGCATCCGTCTGTTGAACGAAGAGGCCCTGGTGCTCTCTTCTACCGAGCTCCGCGGAATTGCGGCAGGCGGAGGGGATCTCTCCCCCTATATGCCCGAAGCCGCGGCAGAATATATCAGAGAAAATAGGCTTTACTGCCGTGCACAAAAGGGAAGCATTACGGAAGAGGAGCTTGCCTCGCTGAAAACGCACCTTTCTCTTGTGCAGTCCCCGCGACGCTTTGCGCACACCTGCGGTGTGGAGCAGACGGCACTTCGGCTCGGTGCACTTTATGCGCCCGACGAGCAGTACCGTCTTCGTGCCGCCGCACTTCTTCAT
>JAZNCR010000253.1:0-10675 GCA_045587605.1 Eubacteriales bacterium | reverse complement strand
AGGTGACTGAGGGATTGTAAACGAAACGATTAGCAGTGCACATCATTTTCATGTTACAGCGCTGTATTAGGCTGGTAACAATCCCTCCGTCACGGCTTGCGCCGTGCCACCTCCCTTTACACAAGGCGAGGCTTTGAGGAGGGGCAATAAAGGTATACCTTTACGTATAATCTTCCGCAGAGAAGGAAAAATCAGCAGTTTCGCATCAGGCGCAGATAGAATTCTACGGCTTTTTTTGCGGTGGAGATACGAATTCGCTCGTTATTGCCGTGGATGGTTGCGCGTTCCTCGGCGGTGAGATCCATGGCAGAGAAGCGATAGACATGCCGGGAGAGATCGCGGTAGTGGCGGCTGTCCGAGCACTGGACCATGAGGTAGGGCGAGACGATGCAGCCGGGCCAGGTGGAGGCGACGGACGACGCTACCTTGTCCCATGCGGGGCAGTTGGTTTCGGAGACGGGACTCGGCTCCATTCTGCTGCCGAGCGTGATCTTGACGCTGTCATCGTTGATTGTGCGGCGGATACGTACCTCGGCAGCTGCGATGCTGTCGGCGGGATTCAGCCGCAGATTCGCCGTCATCGAAGCCGAGGGGGGGATGACGTTGGGCGCAAGACTGCCGTCGGCCTGCGTGAAGGCGACGGTTGTGCGCAGAAGTGCGTTGATCTCGCCGCCGCTCGATTTTCCCATGATGTCCAATACCCCGCGGAAGAGCCAGAGATTGGCAAAAATCACGCGGTAAAGAAAATTCGAGTGTCGGCCGAGGGTATCGAACATTTCGGCGGCGGGACGGGTTAAGTGCATGGGAAAGGGGTGGTTCTCCATCGCACAGCAGGCACGGGAGAGGATGCCGATGGGGGTGTGCGGCTTGGGCGCGGATGCGTGTCCGCCGCTCGAGGCAACCGAGAAGGTCACGTTCATCATCCCTTTTTCGGCAATACCGATCAAACCGCAGGGGGCCTTGACGCCGGGGAAGACGTTCTCGACCACCGCGCCGCCCTCGTCAACGACAAGCGCGGGGGTGATCCCCTGATCGGTAAACCAATCGACGATGTGCACGGCGCCCATGCCGTTGACCTCTTCACCGCCCGAGAAGGCCAAGTACATATCCTGCGCAGGTACAAAACCGCGCGCAATCAGGGTGTTGGCCGCGGTCAGCACGGCGTTGAAGGTAACCTTTGTGTCAAGCGAGCCGCGCCCCCAAAGAACACCGTCCTCGATTATCGCGTCAAACGGCGGCTTTTCCCAATTCTCTTCCTCAACCGGCACCACGTCGTAGTGTGCCATCATCACCGACGGGGCATCGGATGCCTTGCCCTGCCAGCGGAAGAGGAGCGCGCGGTCGGGCAGCCGTGTCAGCGTGCACGCCGCAAAGAGATGCGGATAAAGCGAGGGGAGCAGGGCAATCAATTTTTCAAATTCCGCATCGTCCTCGAGCGCGGAATCATAATACGATACCGTTTTGCAGCGGATCAGCGCCTGAAGCGCCTCGATCGCCGCATTCTCGTCAAATTCGACCGGTGTCCGATCAATCTGCAGCTCCGCCCGGGGACGGAAGCAGAATGCGCGAAGGAGAATTACTCCGATCAAAACGGCCAATACCCCGAGAATTCCATAAAGTACAAGCATATTAACCTCTCAAATATGTATTCTGTGTGCTTACAGCAATCCCTTTTTATACATAATCCGGCTTGTGATCAGCGTAAAGACAACGCTGACCGGAACCATAATGCCAACCGTTCCGGCATTCAGCGCGGGGATCGCAATGAAGAGAATCAGCATCAGCGAGACGGGTGCAATTGCGATCTTCCAGTTGCGCGAGACGAACACCACGCCGAGACCGCCGAAGAGCGCGGGCAGAATCTGGGCAAACGCGGGCTCGAGCACGGGAGATTCCAGCACAGGGGAGAGGGGAACGAGCAGGATAACGCCGAGAATGATAATCAGGGTTGTCACGATACTGGACACTGCGATGGCGATGGTGGAAACTACCTCACCCTCATCCGAATTCGCTTTGACGTCTGCCTGCTCCAGGGCGTTAAGCGCACAGGGAAGCTTCAGATTGGAGATGTTTCCGGTGACGAAAGAGAGGTATGAGCCGCCGGCGCCCAGCATGGGGATGTAGGTAAAGGTTTCGATCACGCCGACCGCCCAGTACATGGGTGCGGTTGCGATAAGGCCGCCGAGCAGTCCTCTCCAGTCGGGGAGTGCCGCGAAAATAATTGATACCGCGACGGGGAAGCCAATCAGCAGCACCATAACAAGCATATTCCAGGACAGACCCCAGCGGTGGACCTGATCCATATAAGTCATTTCTTTTTTCATTGTGATTCCTCCTTTCCCGTCAGGACAGCCAGTTTGTAATCGGGATCGCGCTTGCCATACCGACGATCAGGCTGACAGGCAGGGCGTAGTCGGAGATCCAGCGCACTTTGGTTTTTGCCACGAGAAGGCCCGAGAGCGCCATCACCAGTGCCGAAACCGCCATGACGCAGACGGGAATCAGACCGACAAAGGAGCCGTCAAGCACGGTCGAAACATCGCAGAACACGTATCCGACGAAGGCAGAGATCATACCGATAAACATTGAGGACTGAAAAATATCGGCCCATTTGCGGTCACGCTTTTCCAGCGAAATCATACCGTTCTGCATTTTGCGGCAGACCGCGGGAACCAGCCAGATACCAACGAGAATACTCAAGGTCATTACCGATGCAATCGTCACGTATTGGGTTGCGCTCAGTGCGGGAGCCTGTCCGAAGGTAAGTCCCATTGCGGACTCCGCGTTGGTCGCGGCAATGGTTTCATAGGAGAGGGAGCCAACGACGCTGAGGCGAAGCCAGGGCAGGGCAATACCGAGGTCTTTAGCCAGCGTGATGACGCTGATGACGATCGCCACAGCCGGGGCAATGGTAAAGACGGCCGCCGTAACGGCGATGCGGCGAAGCTTGACGGGATCCATGCCGAGCGCCTTGCCGCGTCGCCAAGCCTTGATGAGGAAAAAGACCGACTGGGCAAGAACCACGGCAACGATGATCCCGGCCAGAATGAACAGGATTGGATGGTTGACGTTGAATTCCATGATGATACTCCTTTTGGGATTTTCCCGCACGAACACGGGCGTTCTTATTATACCACAGAAAGAAAAGATCGGCAACCGATTTGCACGATTTTCTTTCGCCGGGGTGTGCTTGACAAGCGGCGGGCGGTGTGGTAAGATATATCCGTAAGAAAAGAGAGGTATTGCCCATGAAATCGCCCGACGCCTATCCGATGAAACTGATTGCCCATATCCGTACCGACTTCCCCGCGAAGTTCGGCATACCGCGCCAGAGCGGTCTTGTGCCCGAGCTGCAGGGGAGAATCGTTTTCGTTCCCGAATACCGCAATCCGGATGCCCTTCGCGGACTTGACGGATACTCCCATATATGGCTGCTTTGGCAGTTTTCGGAGGCGCTTCGCTCCGACTGGTCACCCATGGTGCGTCCGCCCCGCTTGGGCGGCAATCGCCGCATGGGGGTGTTTGCTACCCGCTCTCCCTATCGCCCGAATGCAATCGGCCTTTCCTCGGTTAAGCTCGAATCGATCGAATGGGACACTCCACAGGGGGCGGTTCTGCACGTCTCGGGGGCGGATCTGATCGATGGAACGCCCATCTTTGACATCAAGCCCTATCTCCCCTTTACCGACAGCCATCCCGATGCGGTGGGCGGCTTTGCCGACGAGCGGCGGGATTACGCGCTCCGGGTGGAATTTCCGCCGCATTTACTTGAGAAGGTTGCTTCGGCGGATCGCGCCGCTCTTCTCGCTCTCCTGGCCGAGGACCCCCGTCCGTCCTATCAGGATGATCCCGCCCGTGTTTACGGTATGCCCTATGCGGCGTACGACGTGCAGTTTACGGTTGCGGACGGAAAGCTGACGGTATGTGACGTCTATGAAAGAATTTGATTATACTGCGATGTCGTGTCTACGGGCACGGCATCTTTTTTCTTTCTTTTCCTCCGGCGGATTCTTTTTCCAATATCGTGAACGCGGCGCGTGTATCTTTTTAAAAATATTCATAAACAGTACATTTATTTGGCGCGGAAATCCTGTATAATATAGATAACACGACAAAATACCGCAAAATGCGATAAGCCGGAGGAAACATGATAATCAAGCGACTCATCTCTCTGCTTGCCGCCGCGGCCGTTCTGGCTTCTGCCATGCTGACGGTCTCGGCCGAGGGCACCGAAACGACTGCCGCCGATCCCGTCATCGAGGAAATTCCCCCCGTCAGCTTTACCGATACCGACGGCCATTGGGCCGCCGCCGCCATCACCCGCTTCAGCGAGCTTGGCATTCTCCGCGGAGGGGAGGACGGGCGTTTTCGTCCGGATGATCCGGTTACGCGTGCCGAAATGGCCGTGATGCTCCAGCGGATCATGCGCTACCGTACCGCCGCGGAGGAGCTTTTTGCCGACCTTACCGAGGATTGGTACAGGGATGCAATTCAATGTCTCCGTGCGGCAGGCGTCATGCAGGGGGATGAGAACAACTGTGCAAATCCTGCCTCTGCCATTACCCGAGAGGCCGCCGTTGTGATGCTGGCCCGCGCATTTCTGCTTGAGGATGGCGAGCAGGTACTGCAATTCCCGGATGCCGATTTGATTTCCGACTGGGCAAAGGGCGCGGTTTCCGTTATGGCCGAGGCGGGATACGTGCGGGGCGGCGACGATGGAAGCTTCTTGCCCGCGAGGGCACTTACCCGCGCTGAGGCGGTGACGCTTCTCGACAATATGATTACCGCCTGCTTCTATGCGCCGGGCAGCTACGACTACCGTCCCTTTGAGGGGCTTGCCAACTTCGTGATCATTGCCGCAGATGACGTGGAGGTGCTCAACTTTGACATTGGCGGGGATATTCTGCTGACCGAAGGCATTGATCCCGAAACGGTCAAGCTCAAGACGGTTAACCATTACGGCCGTATCATGCAGTACACACCCGACGGCTATGTTCGCCATCTGAAGGCGGCGTCCTATATCGTGCCTGTCGACGAGAGTCTGCCGACCTGCCGCCATGATACCGAGCTTTTTGTCAAGGACGAGAATGGGATCATGACCTATGCAGATCCCGATGTCAAGACGTGGTTCGGTATTGACGTTTCCTCCTGGCAGGGAAAGAATATTGATTGGCATAAGCTCCGTGAGGAGGGGGTCTATTTTGCGATTATCCGCGCGGGATACCGCGGTTATGGTACGGGGAAGATCACGCCGGACGAAAATGCAATTGCCAATATCCGCGGCGCACTGGATGCCGGCATCAAGGTAGGCGTATATTTCTTCTCGCAGGCGATCAACGCCGCAGAGGCAAGAGAAGAGGCGCGCTTTGTTCTCGACATGGTGCGGGACTATGACATCAGCTTTCCGATCGTCTTTGACTGGGAGACGATTACATATGACGAAGCAAGAACCGATGAGGTCGAGACCGACGAGCTTTGCCGTGCGGCAAATGCCTTCTGCGAAACGGTGGCCGAAGCCGGCTATACGCCGATGCTGTACAGCAACCAAAGCGTTTCGTTGCTCAATTACGAGCTCGGCCGTCTGCAGGCGTACGATTTCTGGTATGCCGAATACCGTGATCAGCCTACCTTCTACTACGATTTTGATATGTGGCAGTACGGTGCGACGGGACATTTTGCAGGGATACCCGATGCGGACGTTGACGTCAATATCAGCTTCGTGGATTATTCCGCACAGAAAAACTGACCGTAAAATCAAACCCACCGGTTCATTCAACCGGTGGGTTGCACTGTCTCTATAAGGGCTATTACCGACCAATAGCCGACGCTCATACCACTTGCTCCACCGGCATAACTGGTGGTCTATTGGTTGATACCCATAAACAGAGACCGTACAGCATTTTTCTGTACGGTCTCTGTTCCAATTTGTTAAATTTCTGCAAGGATTCTGTCAAGGGTGACCTGGATTTTGTCCTTATCCGTTTCTTCGCCGAATACACGAAGCGTGTAAAAAACGTTATCCTTAACCCAATACGCCGTTGGGTCAAAATAATCTCCGTTATAGTATCCATTGTTGTTCATCTCTTCGGTGGTCACGATCAACACAGGTATTCCCGAACCTGTCACAACGGTATCCTCATCGTAGGCAGCATAACCATTTGAGACGCTGGCGGTGGTATGTATTCCGGCATCCGCACAAAGAGTTGCGGACAACGTTATTCCTATTCCTAATCCTATGTTATCGACATTGTATCCGGCAGTAATACTCATGTCAGATACACTTCTGTCTGAGGTCAGCGTTGTATTGGCGGTTATCTGAATATGCTTCACCGGTGTACTCAGGACATGAATCCGTCCCAGATAGTTCGTCTTGTAGAGCCAGTCAATCGATTCAAGCGGATTGCTGACATCAATTCCTATGATCCTTTCGCATTCATCCCATGTATCGGCCTGTATACCAACCAAGCCCCAGAGCTTACTGGATGCAAGTCTCTGCAATTCGGACATACCGCTATAGGTCTCCCACTCCTGTGCGATCTTGTCTTTCAGATCATGCCCTATAGAAGAAAAATCCGTACCGGGTAAATATGCGCTGATTTCATAACGGGATTCTGCCGTATCGGATATTTTTTCCGTAAGCTGCACAGTGCCATATGATTCTTCAAGGGCATCCACACTGTCGCCCCCACCTAAGAATAGCGCAAGGAATACCACAAGGAAAAGAACACCACAGGCGATAGAAAGCGTTATTATCGCTTTCTTGGTTCGTTCACGGCTGCGGTTAAGCAGAGTAAATATCAAGGCGGTTATGCAGCCCGACAACAGAATGATCAGCAAATCGATCGGTGCAAAGACGATCCCCGGCAAGCTGTCGAACAGAATACCGGAACCCATACTGTACAAATGCCCATTGAGCAAAATCATCTCTCCGATATACATAAGCAGCGTCATTGCAGAAGAAACGAGCGACGGAATCAAAACCGAAATCATTTTCCGTTTTCTCAAGAGGAACGACCCGGTAAACACACCGAATGTTACCCCGAGAAGAACAAAGAACACCGTCATGAGGGAAGCAGACAAGGGAGACACCTGAATGCTGCCATCTCTCCAGAAAGCCGTGAAGCAAGCCAGTATACACAGAGCAAGGAATGTAAGAGAACAAACCGACTGCAGAATCAGAGAGTTCAGTCGCTTCTTATCACCGTTCTTTATGATCTGTCCAAACCCATATAAGCAGTTCAGTATGGTGACGATCAAGACCACAGCAATGACGTAAAAATGCAGCTTAAATGCAGGATTATACTCTCCCATCAAAATATCGATCGCTGTCTGTGTCTTATATGTAGTACCCCACCCATCCGCAGGAACGTAGCACATAAACATCTGCCAGTCTTCCAGTTTTGATACAGTTTCGGCTGTTGATACGACAACCTTCTGCTCAAACAGGTATTCGGCTGCGAAGAATACGGCAGTCGCAGCAGAAGCACCGCTTGCCAAGGCAAATCTCTTAAACAACTTGATACACAAGGGCATGATAAGAACGCCGAGGATAATCGCAATGCACATAGGTGTGTACGGAATGATGTATTTGGGATAGTTTTCTTTCTGTACAGTCCCATCCACGATCATATCCGTAATTACCCGCACGCCCATGGACAAAGGATAATACGAGGCAATGAGTACCCCGAGGCACGAAAACAGATAGTATCTGTTAAACGCTTTGTTTTTCATATGCATACTCCTTTCATCCCGCATTTGTCAGCAGTACATAGAAAATGACACTGATCAATGCGATAAATACCGTTAGCGAAAGCCGGGTCAATTTCTTAAAAGACAGTATATTCTCAATTCGTGTGCGAATTTTGGCACCGCCAAAAGCAGAAGCGAAGACCGCCCCGCCCTGTCTGCTCTCCAACAGCGCAGATGCATAATCCTTTGCGCGATCAGCCCCCAGCGTTGCAACAACACGCTCGTCGCAGGCCAGCTCAAGATCCGCCAGAAATTTGTTTAGAAACAGCCAGCAAAGCGGATTGAACCAATGCACCGCGGCAGCTGCAAAAGCGATCATTCGCCACAGATTGTCAAGACCGCGTATATGCGTTTTTTCGTGCTGTACGATATACTCGATTTCTCTATCCTTGTACGTTGCCGGCAGAATAATCTTTGGCTTCACAATACCGTATACCGCAGGGGATATGATTTTCTCCGACAGATAAATATTGTCTCTCAGGTGTATGGAATCCTTGATTTCATAAATCGTTGTGATATATGTAACCGTCAGCATCAGAAGAACAGCGAAAGCAACAATGATCCATATAACAGATGCAACACGAAATATGCTGTCCAGAATATTCACCTTATACGTGATCGGAAAATATGTATTTGCCGCCATCACCGCATTCGTCATGGAAAAAGATATATCATCGGTCGGCTGATACACAACAATTGTTTTGGTGGTGATCTTCGATAACAATGACATCAAGCTATACGGGCTGTTCAAGCCAAACGGAACTGTCATTCGCAGAAAAGGGATTGCCCAAAGAAAGGCTGTAATTCTTCTGGGAATCTTTTTTATCTGTCTGATAAGTAATATAAGCACACCGGTCAATGCCGCTGTTATGCTCATATTGAATATCCAGTAGAATACTTCCTGCAGCATGACCTTCACCTGTTTTCAATCAGCTTACGAAGCGCATCCAGTTCTTCCTCGGATAAAGGTTCCTCTTCAAGCAAGGCAGAGAACAAAGCCTTTCGGGATCCTCCGAATAATTTTTTAACAAGGGAAGCGGCTTCCACCTTCTGCATTTGGCTCTGTGACACAAGCGGAATACAAATGAACCCGGGCTCTTTGCGCTGTATAAACCCCTTTTTCTCCAGCTTTCCTATTACAGTATAGGTAGTATTCTTATTCCATCCAATCGTCTCAGCGGCGATTAAACTGATTTCTTTTGCCGTTATAGGACTCTTTTCCCAAATGATCTCCATAATCTTGACTTCACTATCAAACAGTTTTTCCTTCATATTGACCCTCCCAGACTATTACTGTAGTCTATTCTATCACAATAGTCTGGATTTGTCAATATGTATGAATAAAAAGACAGTACAGTCTTTCTGACCATACTGTCTTTTTGTTCATTCTATTCGGTTTGTTAGATTACTCCGATAAGGCTATCGCGCGTTTGTGCGGCACCCCTTCGTCATATCTCGGGTCGATTTTTATTTTTTCTTTTTGCGCAGGATGATGCAGATACCGACCGCACAGATCACGACGGCGGCAATCACACCGATGACAATACCCGTGTTTGCCTTTTCCTCGGGCGGTGTCACGGTGGTCTCGGGAGCAGCCGTTGTGTCAGGGGTAGCCGTCGTCTCGGGAGCGGCCGTCGTCTCGGGAGCAGCCGTCGTCTCGGGTGCGCCTGTCGTCCCGGGCGGGGTGAGCGGACGGACAGTCGTCGGTGCGCCGGTATCGGTCAGCGCAACACCACGGTATTCGGCCAGCATTTCGGCAAGCATTTTTTCCATGTAAGGCTGTGCCAGCTTCATGCCATCAGGATTAAGATGGCTTCCGTCGTTCGGCTTGATCGAATATTTAGCGCGGAAGTCGGCGTCGGACATATTTACGCCGGTCGTCTTGGGATCTGCCGCATACAGACAGAAGACGCGCGGATCGTTGCGGTATTCTACCAGGCTCTTCATGGCGTTTGCGATGGTGATATTTGTTTCGCCGTTTTTGGCGGGGGTTGTAAAATACCATGGGGTGATCAGTACGATGATCGCGTTCGGATATTTGGGGAGTAGGCGATCGATGAGCAGATTGCATGCACCCATAATGGTTTTGGGATCTCTTGAGTCGTTATCCCCGAAGGGAACGAGCTTTGACAGATCATTGCGGGCAGACTCGATGATGATGATATCCGCATCGCGGTCGGGCAGCTCCTCGTAGCGGTCAACCATCGGATCGTATACGGGATCGTAGCTTGAGATGGTGCTTCCGCCGATGCCGAGGTTGACACAGTCCATGCCGTACTTGTCGCCTACGCGGTTAAACCAGGTGTTCGGGCGGCCGATATGATATCCGCCGAAGTAGCTGTCACCGATGGCAAACATTGCAATATTTTCGAGCACGGTATAGTAGTTCTCAAGCGGTGTGCAGAGCAGGGCATTGCCCGCATCCAGCGCCGAGGCGTATTCGCCACGGTCGGTGATCGAGGCAAGTGTGATGGACGAGAAGCGGTCAAGGATATGTGCGGGGGCAATCATATGAAGGAGGTAGCGGTTGAGCTTGTAGCGATCCAGCAGAGCGCTCAGCACCGAATCACAGCCCGTTTCGTTCGGAATGGAGATCAGCACTGCCTCGGTGTTGGCAGCGGCAAGCGCGCGGATGATCTCCTCATCCTGGCCGATGCTCACCAGCACGCGGCTGTTGGCATCGGGGTATTTTTCGGGCAGATAAATGCGATAGTTTACCGTGCTGCCCGATGCGTCCACGTAGCTTGCATCGGTCAGCTTGCCCTTGTCTGCAACGGTGGGTATATCAAGCGAGAGGAAGACGCGGGATGCCTTGGGGGCAAGGGTTACGTCGGGAGCGCCTGCACGATAGGAGATACGCAGGTTCTCATTGTCCTCGGTGGTGGTGTACCAGTAGAGATAATATTCATTGTCGGTCAAACGGTAA
>JAZNCR010000252.1:0-4357 GCA_045587605.1 Eubacteriales bacterium | reverse complement strand
CGCAAATATGCGCGGCACCCTTCTTTGTTTATCGTCAGGTCGTATAGTTGTCGAAATAGCCCTGCACCAGAACGACGGGTGTACCCTTGTCGCCCGAGCCGGAGGTCAAGTCGCACAGCGATCCGATCAGGTCGGTCAGCTGACGCGGCGTCGTACCCTGTGCGGCCATGTTGCCGACCAGGCTCTCGGAGGTCTTGGCGCGGATGCTTGCCGAAATGGCTTCCTTGAGCGCCTCGCCCGACAGCTCGCTGAAATCGTTGTCGGCCAGATACTTCAGCTTCAGCTCGTTCGGCGTACCGATCAGGCCGTCGGTATAGGCGGGAGAAACGACCGGGTCGGCCAGCTCCCAGATCTTGCCCTGCGGATCCTTGAATGCGCCGTCGCCGTAAACCATGACCTCAACGCACTTGCCGGTGCGGTCGAGAATGTTCTTCTGAATATCAAGCACAAGCTGCTTGCACTCGCGCGGGAAAAGCTTGATCTTATCCTCGGTCGACTTGTTCGAGCCGAGCAGACCGTACTTCTCGTTGCAGCCGCTTCCGTTTACGCTTTCGTTGAGAATATCCTCCAGCGTGCAGACCACCTTGGCACCTGCTGCAAGCAGGCGGCGCTTGGTGCGGGCACGGGTATGAATATCACAGGTCAGCACGTGGTCGGCATAGGGCAGAATCGCCTGCGGCTGGTTAGCGAAGATGATCTCCACCTCCGCACCCATTTCGCGGACAAGCCCCGCATAATAATCCACGTAATCCACGCCCGTGAAGGGATGGAGATTGACACCGAACAGCTCACGGTAGCGTTCAAGGGAGAGCACGTCGGAGTAGGGATTTACCCCTGCCTCGTCGATCTTCTCGATGCTGACCAGCTCGTTGCCCACCTCATCGGAGGGATAGGAGAACATCAGCACGATCTTCTTTGCCCCCTTGGCAATGCCGCGCAGACAGATGGCGAAGCGATTGCGGGAAAGAATCGGGAAAATTACACCGACCGTTCCGCCGCCGAGCTTGGCGCGGACGTCGGTCGCGATATCATCAACGGTAGCATAGTTTCCCTGTGCGCGGGCAACGATCGACTCGGTGATCGAAATAACGTCGCGGTCACGCAGAGAAAAGCCCTCGGATGCGGCTGCATCAAGGACGCTTTCGGTTACGATGGCGGCAAGATCGTCGCCCTCGCGGATGATGGGACAGCGAATGCCCCGGGAAACGGTTCCAACTTTGCGTTCCATAGGAATTATCCTTCCATAATAGATTCATAACATAAGTATTATACAGCAAACCCCACGATATTGCAAGAGTTTTTTGAAAGAATTAGAAATATTTTCAAGGAAAAGCAAAAGGGGGGGCCGTCTCTGAACGAGACAGCCCCACGGTTTATTTCTTCGATGCCAGATATGCGGCGCGTCCGCTTTCGTACAGGTTGTTGCCCTCGCTGTCGATGATGACGACGAGCGGCATATCCTCGACGTAAAGCCGACGGAGTGCCTCGGCACCCAGATCCTCGTAGGCGATCAGCTCACACTGCTTGATGCAGCGCGCAAGCAGTGCACCCGCGCCGCCGATTGCACCGAAGTAGACGCCGCTGTACTGCTTCATGGCCTCAACGACCTCGGGCAGACGCGCACCCTTACCGATCATACCGCGTGCGCCGACGCGCATCATGGTCGGCGCGTAGGCATCCATACGTCCCGAGGTGGTGGGACCTGCCGAGCCGATGACCTGACCCGGCTTTGCGGGGGTCGGACCGACGTAGTAGATGGTGGCATTCTCGGGATCGAAGGGGAGCTCCTCGCCGCGTGCGAGTGCCTCGCACATCCGCTTGTGCCCCGCGTCGCGCGAGGTGTAGATGGTACCGGTCAGGAGAACCTCGTCGCCTGCCTTGAGGGTCTTCGCCAACTCGGGAGTCAGCGGAAGGGTAATTCTCTTCTTTTCCATCTCAGAGCACCTCCGACTTGTGGCGGGTGACGTGGCAGTTGATGTTGACCGCGCACGGCATACCCGCGATATGGGTGGGCAGAACCTCGATATTCAGGCCGATCGCGGTGGTCTTGCCGCCGAAGCCCTGCGGGCCGATGCCAAGCGCGTTGACCTTTTCGAGCATCTCCTTCTCGAGCTCTGCATAGTAGGGATCGGGGTTCGCGGTGTCAAGCGGACGCATCAGCGCCTTCTTGGCAAGCAGAGCGGCCTTATCAAAGGTGCCGCCGATGCCGACGCCGACCACGATCGGCGGGCAGGGGTTCGGACCTGCCGTCTCGACTGCTTCAAGAATAAAGCTCTTGATCCCCTCAAGTCCTGCCGAGGGCTTGAACATCCGGATCATGCTCATGTTCTCGCTGCCGAAGCCCTTCGGACCGACGGTGATCTTGAGCTTGTCGCCCGGAACAATTTCGGTATACAGCATTGCGGGGGTGTTGTCGCCCGTGTTGCCGCGGCGAATGGGGTCGGCCACAACAGACTTGCGCAGATAGCCGTTGGCATATCCGCGGCGCACGCCCTCGTTGACCGCCTCACTGAGGTCACCGCCGACGATATGAACGTCCTGACCGATCTCAAGGAATACGCAGGCCATGCCGGTATCCTGGCAGATGGGCAGATTTTCGCTGTCGGCAATTTCAAAATTTTCAATGATATTGTCGAGCACGCCGCAGGCAATCGCGCCGTCCTCACAGGCACGGCAATGCTTGATCGCACATTTGACGTCCTCGGGCAAATGATTGTTTGCGTCAATACAGAGTCTCTCGATGACGTCGATGATCTCTTTTACGTTGATTTCGCGCATGATTTTCTCCTTTTAGAACAGAATGATCAGGAACTGAGAGGCGAGAACGACCGCAATCAGCGCGATCGGATAGGTTGCCGCGTAGGCCGCCGCAACGTCCTCGGTACCTGCCGTGCCGATCAGCGTGCCGAGCGCGGGAGTCGAGGTCATACCGCCCGTGAGCGAGCCGAGGTTATTGAGCAGGCTGAGTTTGAGCACATACTTGGCAAACAGGAAGCCGACAATCATCGGCACGACGGTCATAAACGCGCCGTAAACGAAATACATTACGTCAAAGTTCTCGACAAACTCCGCGCCGCCGGGAATACCCGCGCCGACAAGGAAGAGAACCAGACCGAGTTCGCGGAAAAGCTTCAGTGTGGACTGCTTCGGCATGATGGACAAGCCGCCGATTCTGCCGAAGTGACCGAACACGAGAGACACGAGCAGACAGCCGCCCGTCGTCGTCAGCGAGAAGCAGGTGCCCGAAAGACCTGCACTCGTGAGCGGAATCTTGATCTGTCCCACAAGATAGCCGCAGACCGCCGCCAAGGCGAACACGCCGAAGCCATGGCTGTCCAGCTCAAGCAGCTTGCCGGTGAAGGCCTTCTTTGCCTCGCCGGTCTCGGCAACCGTGATTTTTGCGCGCTCCTCCTCCATATTGGCCCGCGTCAGCTTGGGAATCAGCTGAACGAAGAGCACCACGCCGATTACACCGAAGATATACGCGATGCCGTGGCCGACCGAAACAAGCGCCTCGTACTCAGCCGCCGCGGTGGCTTTTGCCGCCGAGAATGCGGGGGTGGAGGTAAGCGAGCCCGAGAGCAGACCGACGATCATCGCCGTAAAGCCTTCTGCACTGTCAATTGAAGCACCGTAACCGAAGAGGTGACGGCCTGCCATGATGCAGGCAACCGCCGAAAGGGCGCCTGCGAGGATGATCACGAAACCGAGCAGAACATAAGACTTGAAGTTTCGCTTCATGTTGCCAAAAAACTTTGGACCGGCAATAAAGCCGACCGAGGTGACAAAGAGCACAAGACCAAGCGCTTCAACAATTTTCAGCGCATTGCCCGCATAACTCACGTCCCCTGCCATCAGCTGGCCTTCCAGATTCTCATAGAAGAGCGCGCCGAATACAAGGGCGACGATAAAGACCGCCGCGTCACCGAGCGAGATACCCTTCACCGTAATCCGGCCGAACGCATAGCCAACGGCGATAATGGCAAAGATACAGAACATCAAAAAGGTAACACCCTTAATTGAAATCACACCAAATAACAAATCCATCGTCAGTTTCCTCAGAAATTATCTTTCATGTCTTGCATAGTTGGGAAGAAGCATGGGGGAGACGCCCGCTTCTGCGGCATTTGCTTCTGCAAGTGCCTCTGCGTACTGCGTCAGGTGGTCGAGGCTCATGCGGCCGAGCGTGACATCCTTAGCACGGGCGGCAGCTGCCTTACCTGCGTTGCGGCCGAAGACGATGATGTCAAACAAAAAATTACCCATCAAACAATTACAACCATAAATACCACCGACCGCTTCACCTGCAACCAACAGGTTGTCGATGGCCTTCGTAAAGCCTGCACCGTCGATCTCA
>JAZNCR010000251.1:0-5737 GCA_045587605.1 Eubacteriales bacterium | reverse complement strand
CAGGAGGTAAGTGCCATGCAGAGAATCGGTGTATTTGTCTGTCATTGCGGCAGCAACATTGCGGCAACGGTAGACGTCAAACGTGTCGTGGAAATGGCCGCGCGCGAGCCGGGCGTCGGTCACGCAGAGGATTACCAATATATGTGCTCCGAGGCGGGCCAGGCGAAGATCGCCGCCGCCATTGCCGAGAAGGGTCTGACCGGAATCGTGGTCTGCTCCTGCTCTCCCCGTATGCATGAGGCAACCTTCCGTAAGGCTGCCGAGCGTGCGGGACTCAACCCCTATATGGTGGAGATTGCCAACATCCGTGAGCATTGCTCCTGGATTCACAAGAATATGGAAGAGGCAACCGAGAAGGCGGTTATTCTTGCACGCGCCGCCATTGCCAAGGTTAACCTCAATACGCCGCTCATGGCGGGCGAGAGCCGTGTCACCAAGCGCGCGCTGGTGATCGGCGGCGGCATTGCGGGCATTCAGTCTGCGCTCGACATCGCCGACGCGGGCTATGCGGTGGACATCGTTGAGAAAACGCCCTCGATCGGCGGCCGTATGTCCCAGCTTGACAAGACCTTCCCGACCCTCGACTGCTCGGCTTGTATCCTCACCCCCAAAATGGTTGAGGCCGCCGCGCATGAGAAGATCAACATTTATACCTACAGCGAGGTCGAAAAGATCACCGGCTTTGTGGGAGACTTCACCGTCGATATTCGCAAAAAGGCGCGCAGCGTGGATGCAAATAAGTGCACGGGCTGCGGCGTTTGCCAGGAGAAGTGCCCCTCCAAGAAGACCCCGAGCGAGTTCAACCGCGGACTCGGCAACCGTTCCGCCATCTACACGCCCTTTGCCCAGGCGATTCCGAACGTACCCGTGATCGACCGCGAAGCCTGCATCAAGTTCAAGACCGGCAAGTGCGGCGTCTGCGAAAAGGTTTGCGCCGCCGGTGCGATCGACTATGCGCAGAAGGACGAGATCATCACCGAGAAATACGGTGCGATCGTCGTGGCAACCGGCTTTGATACCATCAAGCTTGACCGCTACGACGAGTATGCGTACAATCAGTCGAAGGACGTCATCACCTCGCTCGAGCTTGAGCGCGTGATGAACGCCGCAGGACCCACCAAGGGTCATCTTGAGCGTCTCTCGGACGGCCGTCATCCCGAGCATATCGTCTTTATCCAGTGCGTCGGCTCGCGCTGCTCGGACGATCGCGGCAAGCCCTATTGCTCAAAGATCTGCTGTATGTACACGGCAAAGCACGCCATGCTCATCCGCGATAAGTATCCGGATGTGAAGGTTACCGTTTTCTATATCGACGTGCGCACGCCGGGTAAGAACTTTGACGAGTTCTACCGCCGCGCCGTGGAGGAATACGGCGTCAACTACATCAAGGGTCAGGTCGGCAAGGTTGCACCTCAGCCCGACGGTACCCTGCTCGTGCAGGCCTCCGATCTGCTCGAGAACCGCCAGATCAAGCTGAGCGCCGACATGGTCGTGCTGGCAACCGCCATCGAGCCCGATCCGTCGGTCCGTCCGCTGGCCACCATGCTGACCGCCAGCATCGATACCAATAACTTCCTCACCGAGGCGCATCCGAAGCTTCGTCCCGTTGAATCGCCCACCGCGGGTATCTTCCTCTCGGGCGTCTGCCAGGGACCGAAGGATATTCCCGAGACGGTCGCACAGGCGGGTGCCGCCGCCGTCAAGGCGATCGGACTCCTTGCCAAGGATAAGCTGACCACCAACCCCTGCACTGCCCGCGCAGACGAGCTGCTCTGCAACGGCTGCTCGAGCTGTGCAAACGTGTGCCCCTACGGTGCGATCTCCTATGAAGACAGACTCGTCAACGACCACGGCATTCGCGAAACGCGTCGGGTTGCTATGGTCAACAACGCCCTCTGCCAGGGCTGCGGTGCCTGCACCGTTGCCTGCCCGTCGGGTGCGATGGACCTGCAGGGCTTCTCGAACAGACAGATCATCGCGGAGGTGGATGCAATATGCCGATAAACGAAAAGACAGGGGAATTCACCCCGAAGATCGTTGCGTTCTGCTGCAACTGGTGCAGCTACGCAGGTGCAGACCTGGCAGGCTCGAGCCGTCTGGCCTATCCTGCCGAGGTCAAAATTATCCGCGTGCCCTGCTCCTGCCGCGTCAACCCCATGTTTATTCTCCGTGCCTTTGAGAAGGGGGCAGACGGCGTGATTATCTGCGGCTGTCATCCCGGTGACTGCCATTACAGCACCGGCAACTATTATGCACGCCGCCGTATGACCCTGCTCTTCTCGATGCTGGATTATCTCGGCATCGAGCGCGGACGCACCCGCGTAGAGTGGGTATCCGCAGCCGAGGGTGTAAAATTCTCGACCACCATGAACGAGTTTGCGGCCAAGATTCATGAGCTGGGACCTAACGTGAGACTGGAGGACATCCGATGCAAGAACTGATCAATCGCGCAAAAGAGCTGCTGGCCGACGGCACCGTCGTCCGCGTGCTCGGCTGGCGCCGCGGCGACATGGCGCATAACCCCGAGGTCGCTTATTTTGAGACGGCAGAGTCGCTTGACGAATTTGTCTACGACGGCTTCTGCGGCGCGAATCTCTCCAAATATATGATTGAGGCGACCAAGCTTGAGGGCAAGACCCTCGTTTTCCTCAAGCCCTGCGATACCTACAGCTTCAACCAGCTGCTCACCGAGCACCGCATTGACCGCGACCGTGCGTATATCATCGGCGTTGGCTGCCGCGGCAAGCTGGATATTGAGAAGATCAAGGCACAGGGGATCACCGGAATTACGGGCGTGTCGGGCACGGAGCTTGACGGCCCCGCTGTGATCCGTGTCGACAGCATTTACGGAGAGTTTGACGTTGCCTACAGCGACGCAATGCTTGAGCGCTGCCACGTCTGCCGGGGCAAGGCGCATAAGATTTATGACGAGCTGATCGGCGAGTCGAAGGAAACGCGGGATATGGACCGCATGACGGCGGTTGAGGCCATCGAAGCGATGAGCCCTGCCGAGAAGTTTGCTTTCTTCCAAAAAGAGCTTTCCAAGTGCATCCGCTGCAATGCCTGCCGCAACGTCTGCCCCGCCTGCTCCTGCCGCAAGTGCGTCTTCGACAGCAACAAATTCGATTCGGCACAGAAGGCCAACGTCGATTCCTTTGAGGAAAGATGTTCCACATCATTCGTGCCTTCCACGTGGCCGGACGCTGTACCGACTGCGGTGAATGCAGCCGCGTCTGCCCGCAGGGCATCCCGCTCCATTTGTTCAACCGCAAATTTATCAAGGATATTAACGAGCTCTACGGCGATTACCAGGCCGGCGAGTCAGCCGATCAGCGCGCGCCGCTGGTGGACTATACGCTGGGGGATGCTGAGCCGAGTGTCGTGCATGAGAGGGGGACGAACTGATGGCCATGATGAAAATCAACCGAGATGCCATGCCCGCCCTTTACGCCCGCATCGCCGACCAAATGCGGCTGATCCTGCCCGTGAAGACGGCAGGGCAGACCAATTTCGGCGTTTGGGACGCCGACGCAGAGGTTGACCTCTACACCCTCAAGACGGTCAAGTCCCCCAAGGACGCTTTCTTCCCGCAGAGCGAGACCCTCTATACCTGCCATACCGAGGACAAGAAGATCACCATCACGCCCGAGGCGCTCGAGAGCGAGCATTTCGTTCTCTTTGGCATCAAGGCGTGTGACCTGGCGGGCATCTGCGTGCTTGACCGCGTCTTCTTGGCCGATCCGATCGACTCCTTCTATGCCGCACGCCGCGCACACGGTACCGTCGTTGCGCTGTCCTGCTCGGCACCGAGCGAGTCCTGCTTCTGCCATGCCTTCGGCATTGATCCCACCGCGCCCGAGGGGGCAGACGTGGTGATCCGGCCGGTCGGCGACGCCTTCCTCTGGCAGGCCGTGACCGAGAAGGGCGAGGCACTCACCGTGCTGGCGGGAGATTTGCTCTCGGCGGCCGACGAGGCAGACGAGACCGCACTTGACGCCGCACGCGACTTTACCCGGGGCGTCATGAAGAAGCTGCCCTATGCCGATCTCAGCCTTGACGGCTGGGGTGCGGGCAAGACGGATGAAAGGTTCGATTCGCCCGTGTGGGAGACGCTGTATCGCGGCTGTCTTGCCTGCGGCACCTGCACCTTCGTCTGTCCGACCTGCCAATGCTACGATATTAAGGACTACGATACCGGACACGGCGTCGAGCGCTATCGCTGTTGGGACTCCTGTATGTATTCCGATTTTACCATGATGGCGCACGGCAACAACCGTACCTCCCAGATGCAGCGCTTCCGTCAGCGGTTTATGCATAAGCTGGTCTACTTCCCGACCAACAACGACGGGATGTTCTCCTGCGTGGGGTGCGGCCGCTGTGTGGATAAGTGCCCGGCATCCCTGAACATCGTCAAGGTGATCCGTGCGTTCGAGAAAGCCGAAAAGGGGGATGTGAAATGAGTGAATGTACCTGCCATTGCCACGATAATTATACGCTCGATACCCTGATTCCCATGGTGGGTGTCATTACCGACATCTGCGACGAGACCCCCGACGTCAAGACCTTCCGTGTCAACGCGCCCGAGGGCGGGAAGCTCTTTGAACATATGCCCGGCCAGTGTGCCATGCTCTGTGCACCCGGCGTGAGCGAGGCAATGTTTTCGATTACCTCTTCGCCGACGAATAAGGCGTATCAGGAGTTCAGCATCAAGAAGTGCGGCGAGCTGACCGACTATCTGCACAGTCTGCAGGTGGGCGATCAGATCACCGTCCGCGGTCCGTACGGCAACCATTTCCCGGTTGAGACTGCGCTGAAAGGAAAGAATCTGCTCTTCATTGCGGGCGGTATCGGCCTGGCCCCCCTGCGCTCGGTCATCAACTATGTGCTCGACAACCGCGAGAACTACGGCCGTGTTGACATTCTCTACGGCTCGCGCTCGGCAGACGATCTCGTTCGCCGCCGTGAAATCGAGGAGGTGTGGGCAAAGACCGAGGGGGTCAACGTCCACCTCACCATTGACCGCGAGCAGGAGGGCTGGGACGGACACGTCGGCTTTGTCCCTGCCTATCTCAAGGAACTGAACTTCACAAACGACTGTATTGCCCTTTTGTGCGGTCCTCCGATTATGATCAAGTTCTGTCTTGCCGCTCTCAAGGAAATGGGCTTCTCGACCGATCAGGTCTATACCACGCTTGAGCTGCGCATGAAATGCGGTGTGGGCAAATGCGGCCGATGCAACATCGGCTCCAAGTACGTCTGCAAGGACGGACCCGTTTTCCGCTTTGACGAGGTAGACGAGCTGCCTGCCGAATATTGATGCCGCAAAAGGATTTTATCACGATAGAATAAGGAGAGCCACACATGGAAGCAATGGTGAATATCTACCTCTATGGAAAAAAATATACCGTGCCGGCCGATCTGACCATCATGACTGCGATGGAATACGCCGGCTACACCCTCAAGCGCGGATGCGGATGCCGTCACGGCTTCTGCGGTGCCTGCGCGACCATCTACCGCATCAAAGGAAAGAATGAGCTCAAGACCTGTCTCGCCTGCCAGACGCAGGTTGAGGAGGGAATGTGCATCGCGTCGATTCCCTTTTATCCCGCTGACAAGCGGATCTACGACATCAACGAGATCAAGCCGACCGAACGGATCATGATGGAGCTTTATCCCGAGATCTATTCCTGCATCGGCTGCAATGCCTGCACCAATGCCTGCACGCAAAATCTAAACA
>JAZNCR010000250.1:0-19490 GCA_045587605.1 Eubacteriales bacterium | reverse complement strand
CGTTCGTGTCAAGCTGACCGATTTCGGGAGGGACATTCTTGACCGTTCGGGAAACATTCGCGTCAAGGATGCCTGCATTGCCTGGACCTATATCACCATTGATCCGGTACAGTTCAATCGCGGCTTCTATCAGGTTCTGATCCGTTTCTACGTCAAGCTGACCTTTGAAGCCTGCGTTGGAACCGGACGCGCACAGGAATTTGAGGGAATTGCGGTTGTCGAGAAAAAAGTAATTCTTTGGGGAAGTGAGTGCAACGTCAGTATTTTCAAGAGCAGCGCAGATGCCGGCGATTACTGTGCTGTTCCCGAGCTTTGCTGCCCGACCAGGAGCGTTCCGACAGCGGTTGTTGAGGTTGTTGATCCGATCGTACTCAACACAAAAATCGTCGAAGACGGCAACTGCGGCTGCTGTATCTGCAACTGCTGCTGTGCCTGTGATATTCCCGAATGTGTTCAGGCGCGGTTCGGCGGCACGATCGTTGACGACAACGACGGAGATAAATATCTTGTGGTATCGCTCGGCTTCTTCTCTGTCGTACGTATCGTTCGACCAGGCCAGTATCTCGTACAGGCAAGCGAATACTGTGTCCCCGACAAGGAATGTGTCACCGCAGAAGAAGACGATCCCTGCAGCCTGTTCCGCACCATGGCTTTCCCCACCTCGGAATTCTGCCCGCCGTCCTATAAGAAATGTGATTGAATTGCGCAAAGAGGCTGTCACAAATGTGACAGCCTCTTTTGTTTTTTATTTGATATTTTGCCGCATCACCTCGTAGCCGAGGATGGTGGCGGCAGAAGCAGCAGACAATGCAGCCTTGAAGGGGCGGGCGTAATCGATGCGGACGATTTGATCCGCGCAGCCAAGAAGTGCACGGGAAATGCCGCGCTTCTCTCCGCCGATGACAAGCAGAAGCGGTCGGCGCAGGTCCGCCTCGTACATGGATACCGAATTTTCCTTATCCGCACAAGCAAGCTTATATCCGGCCGCACGTGCGATTTCAGCCGCCCGCTCAGGCTCGGCGATCAGCATCGGCAGCTGCTCCGAGGCACCTGCCGATGCTCGCGCAACGACGCCCGCCGCGCTCATCCAGTTACGCGGGGTTAGAATCACGCCGTCAATTCCCGCCGCGTAAAGAGAGCGAAGTGCATAACCAAAATTATAGGGATCTTCAATCCCCTCCATGAGAACATAAAAACCGTCGGCAGCAAGCTGGTCGGACGAGGTAAGGGCAGGGAAGAGTCGATCCCCGCAAAGCGCGATAATGCCGCCGTGCGTATTTCCGATTGCATCCTTTGTGATTTCCTCGGGCTCGACCAGATTCAGCACAAAATCAAATTCCTCGGCCTTGCGCTGAAGAAAACAATATTCGCGTGCTTTGTTTTTCCGTTTTGTTCGGTCAAAACGAACCTCATAGATCGGGCGTGAATTGATACCCGCTGCTCGCGCGGCAAGCAAAGCAGAGATCGAGGTCATACCCTCGAAGAGATTGGATGCGGTAAATTTCTCATACTCTTTTTTCATTTTATCTATCATCCCTTCGCCGCACGAAGGTTTCCTTTCCTTATTGGATTGAATCATATAAAATTGACATATTCCCGCTCAGTTCTTTCATATCATGGAACAGAATAAACACGATCAAGGGGTAAGATATGAAGCTAAACGGAAAATGTGAACGCTGTGAAGAGTTAGCGCATTATTTGATCGACCATCGAGCTACGGTGCGTGCTGTTGCCCAGCGCTTCGGCATCAGCAAAAGCACAGTACATAAGGATGTTACGCACACACTTGAACGGATCAATCCACCGCTTTATGAGCAGGTGAAATTGATCCTCAATGTCAACAAAAGCGAACGTCACCTGCGCGGAGGTGAGGCTACCAAGCAAAAATATCTGGCAAAAAATGCCTCACATCATCAGGACTGCAAAGAAGACAAAAATGGGCCAAAATAATATGAGGTACGGAGAAGACTGATATATGCCGATTTGCCGAGCAAGGCTTGAATAGCGGACAGATCATCCCCAAGCTGCGGAAATTTCTGTGCCGGCAGATTGGCACCCGTTCCAAGCAAAACCGGTTTATTCTGCCGTATCAGCTTCTTGATTATGGGCAGAAAGCGTTCATTCGCCGCTGCCGTTACGCCAAACTGATATGCCGCGCCCGGAACGGTCATCAACCGCGATACGATATCCTCGGGATAGAGCAGAACACAGCGTTCAAATGAGGCAAAAATCGGCTTCAGATGACGTTTATGAAGGAGCAGATGTAATTCGTAGTCCATCCAATCTGCAAAGGGCTGGAGAGGGAGCTCAAGCATCAGATAATCACTGCCCGGCAAGGCAAGCCGGGATAGCTCGGGTGATGCACACGCCTCCGGCTCAAGTGCCAACAGCGCGCCGACCTTTACCGTCATATCGCGCGGAATATGTCCCTTCAGCTTCCGCCACGCTTCATCTCTCCGTTGACAAAAGCGACGAACCGAAGTGAAAAACGGTCGATACGTCGGCGTCAGCAAAACGCGGCAAACGCCGGCCTCGCGCAATGCATCAAGAGCCGCAGAAGCCTCCGGCGTAAACTGCGGACCGTCAAGCATTCCGGGAAGACTGTGATTATGAAAATCGGCAAAAAGAAGTCTTGAATTTGCCAATTCCTTCACCTCCGATATATGATATAGTTTACCATGATTTTCCCGAAAAGGCAAGTACTAACGCATCAAAGAAGATAAAATCATTTTATTTGTATATTTCACAGTTCTCTGAGACATACTGTTATCGTAATTCCCAAATTACAAAGGAGATCAAATATGAACAACCAGAATTACAACAATCAGAACAACAACAATCAGAACCGTCAGTCTCAGCAGAACAACAGCCAGAACCGCAACAGCCAGAACAATAATCAGAACAACAACAGCCAGAATAACAGCCAGAACAACAGCCAGAATAACAATCAGAATAACAATCAGAACCGTCAGTCCCGTCAGTAACTTTTTTACAAAAATCACAACAAGGGGTGTGCCACCGTGCACGCCCCTTCTTCTTTTCTTTGTGCACCGGTGTGCAAATGTTGTCATATGCTGTATAGCAGGCACAGTTGTCTGCCGAATCACAGAAAAGGATGAAACCGATATGAGCAATAATACATGGAATAAAACTGCGGTTATCGGCGGTGACGAACGCCAATTAACCGCGGCCAACCGATTAGCAGAGGGTGGGCACGAGGTTAGCGTCTGGGGAATATCCGGCGCATCATCTTCGTACGGCAACGCTGTCCGAACACTTGATCTGACAAGTGCCATCCGGGGTGCCGGCGTTGTTCTTCTTCCGCTTCCGATGTCAAACGACGGTGTTCGCATCTGCATTGGGGGAACACCGCAGGCAACCGATCCGCCGGAACTGCGTTTTACGCATTTACTTGACGTACTGGAAGAGGGGCAGCGGGTCTTTGCCGGCCGGATCCCCCCGCATTTCAAAACCGCCGCAGGCGAACGCGGCATACAGCTATACGATTACAGCGAAAACGAGCTCTTTCAAATTCGGAATGCGTTACCTACTGCCGAGAGCGCCATTGAAATCGCCATGCGCGAGCTTCCCGTTATATTAGACGGCATACGGGCCGCCGTAATCGGATACGGACGAATCGGCAAAACACTCGCTCGCCTGCTTGACGCATTTTCTGCCGACGTTACGGTAGCGGCACGAAAAAGTACAGACCTGACCTGGATTGAAGTCAATGGCTATCATCCGCTGCCCATCGAATCGATCAACGGAGAATCTTCGCTTTGCGCCCTTAAGGATTGCCGCATCATTTTTAATACGGTACCGCATTGGCTATTTACGCGAAGCGTGCTTTCCGCCCTGCGTCCCGATGTACTGCTGATTGATCTTGCATCCGCGCCCGGCGGTATTGATCCGCAAGCAGCATCCGACTGCGAAATCCGTGTGATCCGCGCACTTTCGCTTCCCGGGAAATGTGCGCCCGAAACGGCCGGTATCATTCTCGCAGATACCGTGATCGCCATGATGACCAGAGAGGGGATTGAACGAAAATGATTGGATACGCATTCTGCGGCTCATACTGTACCTTCTCGGCCTCACTTGAGCAATTTGGGGCGCTTTGTGCATCGGGAAGGGAAGTTCTGCCCATATTCAGCGAAAACGCTTACGCGACGGATACGCGCTTCTGGTACGCCTCTGACTTTCGTCTTCGCGTAGAAACGATTGCGGGCCGCGCCGCAATTCACACCATCGCGGAGGCTGAGCCGCTTGGACCGAAATGCCCGCTTGATGCCTTGATTATTGCACCGTGTACGGGCAATACGTTGGCGAAACTGGCAAACGGCATTACCGATACTGCCGTTTGCATGGCGGCAAAGGCGCATCTTCGAAGCGACCGTCCGCTCCTGATCGCGCTTGCCTCCAACGATGCACTTTCTGCTAATCTGGAAAATATCTCAGCACTCTTAAAACGAAAATCGGTCTTCTTTGTCCCGCTCCGACAGGATGATCCCGAGAAAAAACCGCATTCGCTCGTTGCCGACTTCACACTGCTGCCGCAGGCACTTGCCGCCGCAGAGAAAGGCAAGCAGCTTCGTCCTCTCTTTCTGTAATTATCTTGCAATTACAGGCGCAATATGGTATAATAAAGAAAAATATTTGACCCGGAGGTAAACATGCTGCAAATGCAAAGCTCAGCCGATGCTGCGACCCGAAACAAACGCAAAGTCATTCTTGCTTTTTCCATCACCTGTCTGCTTCTCGTTTTAGCTTATGCCGCAGTTGGACTGATTGAGCATTTCTCCTCTGAAAAAAACACCTCAGGCGCACAACAATATATCTTCCACGTGCCTGATTTTGAAGAAAATATCTTTACCGATGCGATATATATGGATTATAACCGCGGCATCACCTTCTGTGACGGCTCAGTGTCAATTCTGCTGGATGACTCGGAATATCACACCTATGATGCGGATATTTCCTTTTTGGTGTCGTATATTTACGCAATCATCAACGGAGATACCGAAACGCATAATTCCTGCTTCAGTGAGCAATACTATACGCAAAATGAACCGCACAACGAATTCACCATGCAAAAATTATACAACATCGTGCTGACGCGTACGGAAAAACAGGCTGTGACCGATGAAAACGGCGAGCACATGATCTGCGGATACAACGTGGAATACATGATCCGGCACAACAACGGCACCTTCCGCAACGACCTGGGAAGCGACAGCATTCGCACGCAATATCTCGTGCTAAGCAATCGTGAAGGCGACTGGAAAATCGACCTGATAAGGACCTATTCGTAAAGCGGGAACAGAAGGGAAGGGGACAATTTGCTTCACGCCATGCCTGTCGTTTGGTGTGCCTTGCTTCTTCTGTTTTTCCTTTCTCGCCTGCTTCGCGTTCTGCGCAGCGGATCATGCCTCCGTGCGGATATTACTGCTCTCATTTTTGCACTTGCCGGCATCCGACCGTGTATACAGGTAATTATCTTTATTCTCACGCTGACGGTCGATTGCCTCATCCTGCAGTTATACGCATTAAATCGCTGCGAGTCACAGATAAAACAAAACGAAGCAATCACCGATTGAGCAGCGATTGCTTCGTTTTGTATAATAGGGAATAATTTTGTATAATGCAATTACTGGATCTGTGCAACGACCTTTTCGGCCCAGGCGAGAATTGCCTCTTTTTCCGCATCAGAAACCTTTTTGGCAAACTTGAAGGGGAGACCGCCTTTAACTTCAAAAACGTCCTCGATGATATTCGTTCCGGCTTCCTTCAAGGCGTCCTTGATCTTCTGTATGCCGGAAGCCTTGCCGTCTACGTAAAGCGCAACGTTTTGGGTACGTGCCTTGGTCAGCTCGCGGCAGAACAGACGGAGCTGGTCGGTCGGCTCATCAGCAACCGAAATACCCATGATAACCAAGCGCTCCTTATCGCAGGAGTATGCAGGGGGAATGACATCGACAGCATTGATCGCAAGGTCAAATTTTTCTGCAATCAATCGCGCCATCGTTTCCATCTTACCTTTGTTTGAATAATACAGAACTCTCATTTTAATGCTCATAATACGGAAACCTCCTAAAAATCACAGGTTGATTATTGTTTTAATCATTATACCATATTCAAGGTAAATATGAAATAGAAAAGCATGAAAATTTCCAACTTTGGCGTTTCTTACAGATTTCGGGGACAAAATGGTATAGTTTGCCCAAAGGGACACATCGCACCCAAGGTCGCCCTCATGCGTTTCTGACGCAAAATCCATTCCCTCAATTATACAAAATTTGCATTTTGTATAATTGAGTATATTTTACGAGACACACGTATCTACCGCGTTTTTCGCTTCTGCCACCTTCTCCCCTGCTTCAATGATAAAAAAATAAAGAGTCGGTACATCGTGTACCGACTCTTTGTCGATTCGTCGTGCTTTACTGAACTGTGCAGTTTACAATATAGAGCTGATCAAAGAAATTGATTGATACGACGTAGAAGCCGGATGCAAGATCCTCGGTGCCGGTAAGCACGATTTTCCCGTCCTCTACGCTGACTGTAAATGCAGTATTCGGAATTGCATTATTGTTATGCGTTACGCTGTTCAGGGTTACCTTAACTTCGCCGAGCGTCGTAATATCAAGGTTCGGCGTCAGCGTAAAGCTCTTCCCTTCTGCTGCAGGCGTAAATCCAAGTGCAGGACCTGCAATGATGGCAAGAATCTCACGGCCCTCTGCAAAGATTTCTACGCTGTGCATATACACGTCGTGAAGTGCGAGCTCGCTTACCGACAGATTGCCGGAAATCGCATGGATGGTTGCGTTGTCAGCAAGCTTGTACACGTCACCGCCGATGGTAACAATACCGTCATTGTAGCCGGTGATAATACCGCTTGCAGTCTGACGCTCAATGTTCGAAAGATTGCCTTCGCTGTCAATGGCGTAAGTCGAACCGACCGTCAGCGAATTATAGGGCGAATTCAGGGTCTCCATCTTGCCTGTGCTGAAGTTATATGCCTTGTATGCAGTCATAACCGTGCCGTTGACATACTCAAGGCCGATGATGCTGTAAATCTTCGCGAAGGATGCACCCTCGTTTACACTGCCCAGCTCACCGTCAGAGATGTAGAGGTAACGAAGCATCTCGATGGTGCCGGGTCTGTCGGTGAAGACTGCGCTTACCGAAGCACCGTCGTTAATCGTAATGGTGGATGCATAGCTGCCGGTCTTGGCCACAATGCCGTTTGCGGTTTTTACCATGATCACAGTATCGTCATTGGTCAGGAAGCTGATGGGGGAGCTGATACCGGTGCTGCCGGTCATATTGCCGGAGGCAATGTTCATCGTATAGTAGAAGTTATCGCCGCGCGTGACGGTAACACCGTCTGCCGCGGAAACGTGGACTGCAAGCTCGGACAGACCGTTTCCGTTCTGTACGAAGGCGTTTGCTCCGCTGATAATCGTTCCATCAACAATCGTCATGGGAATCAGCGTGTAGTAACCGTTTTCGTCGATCACATAACGATATACGTCGCCGACATTCACCTCGGGTGCGTTGGCAAAGATACCGGTGTTCACACCGTCAATATTTGCGGTCATGAAGTAACGGATTGCACCGTTGCTGAAGATGGGGGTGGTCGTGCTCATGGCAACCAGGTATTTGGAGCTGTTGATGCTCTCGACGGTATCGGTGACACCGACGATGCAGTTTTGATATACAATGATATTCGCCTTGCGGCCAACCGTCAGCTGGGATGCAATCGATGCGGCGGTGATCGTCGTGCCCGATTTGCCGAGCGTAAAGGTGTTTCCGCCGACGACAGCCTGATTTGCGGTCAGTCGGGTAACGAGAGCACCTGCCACAACCTCAAGCGGCTGCTTGATCTCAAGTGCCTTCAGTGCGGTGTTGTAGAAGTACAGAACATAGTCACCGACCTGTGCGTTGTTCGGATTATGAACACCGCCGGTCAGCTGCTTCTCGGTAAGACCGCCTGCGATGTTAATGCCGCCGTTACGGTCAACTGAGAGCTGTGCGATGCTGAAGGGCTTGAGCAGTGCGCGTGCCGCGATCTTCTCATTGTTCTCATAGATCATCTCGATCTCAAAGAAGCCAAGCAGACCGGCAAGCGAATTGTTGCTCGTGATCTGGGTCATCGTGCCGTCGTAATTGTACTTAAAGACGAGCAACTCGTTGTTATTGGTTCCCAGAACGTGCGAATACTCGGGAACAACGTTGTACTGGACGCCGTCGATCTGAATATACTTCTTGTCCGAAGGAACAACTGCGGTATCAAAGGTTGCGCTCTTCCCTACTTCGAGTGCGCCGAGGACGGTGACCAGCTTGGTCTTGGCGTCAATGGTGAAAATGACCTTGATACTGTCGCCAAGCTTGGCATTTGCATCGCGGTCGAAATCCAACTCGTCGTAGTTTACATAAATCGTACGCGAAATGGTGTTGTCACCAACGTATTCATTATAGGTCAGCGAAACAAAGTTGTCCTTGATGACTCTGGAGTATCCGGGAAGTGCGTAATCGTTGGTCGCGGTAATAACTGCTTCCTCAATTGCATATCCGAATACGTTTTCAATGATTGTCGTTGTCTCGTAATAGATGTTGCCCGAAACATTCTTCGGGATCAGATAGTCTGCCGTCAGCGCATTATAAAGAAGCGCTGCGATCTGACCGCGGGACATTGTTGCGGTGTAAGAAAGGTTCTCCAGCCCCTCCGTCAGACCAAGCTTGACGCCGGCCTCGATATAGGTCCAGGGATAGCCCTTATTCATCCGCTCGGTCTCATGACCCAGCAGACGGACAAGCATCGTAATGCCGTCCTGGAACAGAATGCCGCCCTTCGGCTCGAATTTCGTACCGCCGGTACCGATAATGTACTCATTTGCCGCTGCCCAGGAAATCGCACCGTGGTAGGTGGGATCGTAAAGATCTGTAAAGGGCGAGGTGTTGATATTGCCTGCGTTGTTATCGCCAATCATCATGCGATAAAGCAGAAGTGCCATCTGCTCACGCGTGACTTCCTCATTCGGGCTGAATTCGTTTACAGACGTACCGTGGATAACGCCGATTTCAGACAACAGATCAATCTGCTCAGCGTAAGCATTGTCGTTCGCTACATCGTCAAATCTCTTCGCAGAAACGCTGACCGTTGCACCGACGATCATCAGTGCAGCCAGCATAAGTGCGAGAAATTTTCTGAAGTTGTTCATGAATGATTCCTCCTGTGGTTTTCTTGGCGGATTACCGTCCTATTTCCGCCGCACCGATATCATACCAAAACCACAGCCTTTACGCAAGAGAATTTGTGCAATTGTAATCTATGTGTAACCGTTATTCAATTGCTTTTCATATATTTTGCACATATTCCCTGCAAAGGAAAAATATCGGCAGACGAAAAGAATTCGTCTGCCGTATGATAAAAATCGATTTATTTGTCATCTCGATCCGCATTAATGCGATCAACCAGTGCATGAATGCGTTTAACGGGATCAAGAAGATTGCTGATCGTCTCATCGTGATTGAGCGTATCAATGATGTAGGAAACATACTTGCACATATTGACTTCAACATACCACTCTTTGGAGAGAAGCTCCGGCGTGCGGTAAACCAGATTGGTCGTAAACATCTTATCAAAGATACCCTTGTTGTACGCTTCGTCAATTTTTGCAAAGCCCTCGGTGAAAAGACCGAAGGTTTCAAAGATAAAGATGCGCTTAGCGCCCTTTTCCTTGAGCTGAATGGCAACGTCAAGAATTGAATCGCCCGAAGAAATCATATCATCCACGATGATAACATCCTTCCCTGTCAAATCGCTGCCGAGATACTCATGTGCCTCAATGGGATTGCGTCCGTTGACGATAATCGAATAGTTGCGGCGTTTATAGAACATACCGATGTCGATACCAAGCACCGAGGAATAATACACACAGCGCTCCATTGCACCCTCATCGGGAGAGATAATCATCATATGATCCTTATCCAACTGAACGTCCGGCACGTTGCGGACCAGTGCCTTGATCATTTGATAAGTCGGTCTGACATTGTCAAAGCCGGAGAGCGGAATTGCATTCTGTACACGGGGGTCATGTGCGTCAAAGGTAATGATATTGGAAACACCCATTGCAACGAGCTCCTGGAGTGCTGCAGCACAGTCGAGTGACTCACGGCTCGAACGCTTGTGCTGGCGTCCCTCGTAAAGCATCGGCATGATAACCGACACACGGCGAGCCTTTCCGGCAATTGCACCGAGAATTCGCTTCAGATCCTGAAAATGATCGTCCGGACTCATGGGGACCGTCATCCCGTACATTTTGTAGGTAACACCGTAATTGAAGACGTCACAGATAATATAAACATCGTGTCCGCGCAAGGAGGTCGTAATCAGACCTTTCGCTTCACCCGAACCGAATCTGGGACAAGGTGCATTAACCAAAAAGGACGTATCGCTGTCATGACGGCGCCACTCTCTGAGATAATTGTCAACCTGAGCAACAAACTGTTCGCAACCGCGCATACCAATTACGCTAAGTTCTCCGTACAATGCTTCCTTCATAGAATCCTCCACCATCCGTTATTTTCATTGTCAGGGTTTTCTACAAGTAATATTATATCATATTCGACGCAATTTGTACATACTTTTTTTCTTTTTCATGATTTTTGTAAAAAGATGTCAAATCGATGCGCAAGACACGGATATAACCCGTACAAAACCACAATTGAAGTTTTCACTGTTCCCTGCCCGACCGTTTATTTCAATTCAACAATCGTAACGCCGCTGTCTCCCTCGCCGTATTTACCGAGACGGAATGCTCCCACTCTGGGATCTCCGCGCAAGAAGCGCTGAAGCGCCTGGCGCAGTGCCCCGGTTCCCTTTCCGTGGATCAGACGAACCGTCTTAATTCCCGCCACATTGGCTTCGTCAAGATATTTGTCCACCATGAACCAGGCATCCTCTCCCGTCTGACCGCGCAGATCAATCTCATCTCTGAAATCCCGATTGAGTGCGGTTCTATAGGTCGATTCTATCTTTTTTCTTCGGTTCGCCTCACTCTGTTCAGCTCCCTCGATCAGCTTGAGATTGGAAATTTTCGTTCGGGTCACGACCGCACCGACCTGTACTCTGACATTGCCGTCACGGTCGGGCGCATCAATCAGCTTCCCCTTCTGCCCGATATTGATCAGGATAACCTCATCACCCTTTTGGAGGGCGCGGGGGAGCACGTAGTTTTCATCCACCTGTTCCTCAACGGGGTTGTACTTGTCCTCATTTTCCCGCAGATGGGCTCGCATATTGCGCCGCGCTTCATCAAGCGCCTCGCCGAGCCGCGCAGAATCGCGCTGCTTGCGTACGGCATCCATCTGAGCAAGAATATAATTGCTCGATGCCTTTGCACTTTCCACCAGTGCAACAGCCTTCTCCCGAGCCTTCTCCAGCTCGCGGGCGGACTCCTCCTCACGGCGGCGAATCGTCTTCTCCGCCTCGGTTTTGAAGCGCTCGTACTCGGCGCGCATTGCGGCGGTCTCCTCACGATGCCGCTCCATTTCCACGCGGCTCTGCTCAAGCTGGGCGATCACGTCCTCAAAACGGCGGTTTTCACTGCTGATATAGGTCTCGGCGCGGCGAAGAATATTCGGCGAAAGACCGAGCTTGGCCGAAATGGCAAATGCATTGGATTTTCCCGGCGTGCCGATCACCAGCTTATAGGTCGGACGCAGGGTATTGACGTCAAACTCACAAGAAGCATTACATACACCCGGTGTCTGCAGAGCATAGGCCTTGAGCTCCGCGTAGTGGGTTGTACCTGCACAAAGTGCCCCTGCCTCACGAACGGCTTCAAAAATTGCCACGGCAAGTGCCGCGCCTTCAACCGGGTCGGTTCCGCCGCCAAGCTCATCAAAGAGAACGAGCGAACGATCGGTCAGCTTTTCCATAATGGAAACGATATTGACCATATGGGAGCTGAAGGTGGAAAGAGACTGCTCTATGCTTTGCTCATCCCCCAGATCAACCAAAATGGCGTCAAACACGCAAAGCACGGATTGATCGTCGGCCGGAATGTGCAGACCCGCCTGTGCCATCAGAGCAAAAAGACCGAGAATTTTGAGGGTAACCGTCTTGCCGCCGGTATTGGGACCGGTAATAACAAGCGTGTCATATCCGTCACCGATCGAAACGTGAATCGGTACGACGGTTTTGGGATCGATCAAGGGATGCCGTGCGCCGCGAAGATTGATGCGTCTCTCCTCGGTAACCGTAGGGGCGATGGCATTCATGCGGCAGGAAAGCTCGGCACAAGCAAACGCAAAGGCAAGCTCGGTAATATTGCGGTAATTGAGTGAAAGACTGCCGGAGCAAGCAGAAACGTCAGCCGAAAGCTCGGCCAGAATACGTTCAATTTCGTGCGTTTCCTTGCTCTCAAGGGTGCGCAGCTCATTGTTGGCATCGACAACCGCCATCGGCTCAACAAACATCGTTGCCCCCGAGGACGAGGTATCGTGAATCAATCCCTTAACCTCGTTCTTGTATTCCGCTTTGACCGGAATCACGTAACGGCCGTTGCGCATGGTAATGATGTTTTCCTGCAGATAGCGATTATTGCCGCCGGAAATAAAATGCTGGAGCGATTCCTTGATTTTATTGTTGGCAAGTCTCATCTTCCGCCGAATATCGGCAAGCTCGCGGCTTGCTTCATCCGCAATCATATCCTCAGAGAGAATCGCGCGGGTTATCTTCTCTTCAAGACTCCGTTCGGGAAGAAGTCTCTCAAAAATCTCATCGAGTGTCGTTTCAAAGAGACGGTTCGATCGGCTGTAATCAAGCAGAGTGCGCGAGATACGCAGGACAGCCGCGACGTCAAGCAGCTCTCTCGTCGAGAGAACCGCGCCCTTATCGGCGCGAGCGCAGGCATCCCCGATGTCCTTGACCATCCCGAAGGAAGGCACACCCTTATGGCTCATCAGCCGTTTGGCATCCGTGGTCTTTCGTTGACGGCGCAGAATATGCTCAATATCGTCCGTCGGGCGAAGCGCAAGCGCAAGTGCGCGTGCACCCTCGGTCAGCGCACAGTCGGCGAGCATCTCGGTGATTTTATTGTATTCAAGCGTTTGTAGGATTCGATCTGAAAAATGCATGGTTTCTCACTTTCTATGCAGTGCGGTATCATCGCCCGCGTGTCAGCGTGTGATAAAATTCAAGCGAATCAAAGCCGCGTTCAAAGTGGTTAAGCAAATAGTGCTCACAGGCACGTGCAAAATCCGCTTCCTCGGTTTTATCTGAAATCCGGAAGGAAAAGAGCCGCTTCCCCGATGCGTGCAGAATATATCGCATCGCGTGAAGCGCCCCCGACGGCAGAGGAAGGAAAATAACCGTCGGCGGCAAATCATATTCTATCCCGGATTTCTCCCGCACCGACGCCGTTTTCTGCATACATTCGGCACAGATCAGGCATCCGTTCATAACGTCAAGATAAACGCCGGGCGGATCGGTTTGCCCGCACACCGAGCAGGCCGACAGATCGGGGAGATAGCCCGACATTGCGGCGATTCGAAGTTCAAAAGCACCTTTAATCAGTGCGGCAGGGGCCAGAGAATTTGCCAGTGCATAAAAGGTGTTGAGTACGATGGGCAGAATATCATCGGCAGGCGCATTTTCCCCGGTCGCCTCATAGGTAACGTCACAAAGATAAGTGGCAAGTGAGATGCGATCAAGGTCGGCACGCAGTCCGAAAAAGGGTTCGATCAGCGCAGCTTCCCTGAGCCAATGATAGTCCCCCTTCGTGTATATCTCATAATTGCCCCAGGTAAAGAGCTGACTTGCCGTCATCAGCTTACTGCGCAGCGATTTGGCACCCTTTGCCATCACGTTAACGCGGCCGTATTCAGCGGTCAGCAGGGTCAGAAGCTTGTCAGACTCCCCATAGGGCATCTCACGAATAACGAGTGCGTCAGAGGTGTAGGTCATTGCTCCGGTTTATATCCGAAATTGCTGACCGTCACGCTGCTCTCCCGCCAGTTTTCCTTGACCTTTACCCAAAGATTCAAATAAACGCGGGTTCCGAGCAGTTTTTCGAGGTCAGCTCGGGCATAGCTGCCGATCAATTTTAAGGACGCACCATTTTTTCCGACAATAATTCCCTTGTGGGATGCCTTCTCACAGTAAATTTCTGCACGAATGCTGACAAGACCGGGCTCTTCCTTGAATTCCTCAATGACGACAGCCGTTCCGTGCGGAATCTCTTTATCCAGTGTTCGAAGAAGCTTCTCACGGATAATCTCTGCGGCAACCTGGCGCTCCGGCTGGTCAGTGATCATATCCTCCGGGAAAAACCAATCGGATTCGCAAAGGAACTTCTCACATTCCGAAAGAAGTGCCCCAACATTGTCCCCCTTCTTTGCCGACATCGGCACAAAGGCATCAAAGCCATGCCGCGCAGCATAGGCTGAGATCGTCTCGGCAATCACCTCGCGCGTGGTCAGATCAACCTTGTTGATTGCCAGAACTGCCGGCGTTTCGGTACGCTTGAGATAGTCAATAACGTTTTCCTCTACACTTGAGATCGGCTTGTCCGCTTCAACCACCAAAATGACCGCGTCGGCATCCCGCATGCTGGCATTTGCCGCCTTCACCATATAATCTCCAAGCTTGTTTTTGGGGCGATGGATACCCGGTGTGTCAAGGAATACGTACTGCGTATCGCCTATGGTATGAATACCGAGAATACGGTTGCGCGTTGTTTGGGGTTTTGCCGAAACAATGGCAATTTTTTCGCCGAGAATCTGATTGAGCAGAGTTGATTTTCCCACATTGGGGCGACCAACAATTGCGATAAATCCTGTTTTTTTCATCATTTATTTCCGTTCTTTCTTATTTTCAGACGTTAACACCGAGACCGAGCACATCCATCACATGACGCTGGCGGCGGCGCATATCGGCGTCCTCCGCTTCCGAGCGTTCATGATCGTAGCCAAGCAGATGAAGGGTCGAATGAACGCAGAGGAAAGCGACCTCGCGTGCAAAGCCGTGTCCGTACTCCGCCGCCTGCTCCGCCGCACGCTCGAGCGAGAGCACGATATCGCCTAACACGACGACCGGCTCGTCTCCCGGCTCGCTTCCATCGGCAAAATCAAACTGCGGGAAGGACAGCACGTCGGTCGGCTTATCCATATCGCGGTATTCGCGATTGATGGCGCGAATACCCTCGTTGTCGGCAAAGGTGACCGAAATATCCACTCGGTCATACGCAACAAAATGCTCTGCCTCAAGCGTTTCGGCAATTGCCGTACGAATCAGCATCTTCAGTGAATAGGTGATCGGACAAATGTCTTGACTGTTCTCAAAATAAAGCTGTAATTTCATAATATTCCTCGTACTCGAATGATTTATTTTTCGTTCTTTTCATCCTCGCGGCGCGGACGGGATCGGTAACGCTGAGGGGAGTTTTTGGCTGCCGCCGTACTGCGCTCGTATTTTTCGTATGCAAGAATGATTTTTTGTACCAGCTTATGCCGAACGACATCGCGCTCGGTAAAATAGTGAATCCCGATATCCTCAATGTCACGCAGAATTTTCACCGCCATCCCAAGACCGCTCTTCTTGCCGTCAGGCAAATCGGTCTGGGTAAGGTCGCCTGTTACCACGGCCTTGGAATTAAATCCAAGGCGGGTCAAGAACATTTTCATCTGCTCGGGGGTTGCATTCTGCGCTTCGTCGAGAATAATAAAGGAATCGTCCAGCGTGCGTCCGCGCATATAGGCAAGCGGTGCAATCTCAATCGTTTGTTTCTCGAGGCACCGGGCATAGTTCTCCGCCCCCATCATCTCGAAAAGTGCATCGTACAGCGGCCGCAGATAAGGATCAATCTTATTCTGCAGATCTCCCGGTAAAAAGCCGAGTTTTTCCCCGGCTTCAACCGCAGGTCTTGTCAGGATAATGCGGTTAACCTGTTTGTCACGCAAGGCCTTCACCGCCATGGCAACCGCCAAAAAGGTCTTACCCGTACCGGCAGGGCCGACACCGAGTACAATGGTGTTCTTGCGGATCAGCTCCACATACTTTTTCTGACCGACCGTTTTGGCCTTGATCGGCTTACCGCGGTTGGTAATACAAATACAGTTATCGTCAAGCACGCCAAGCTCACCGCCGCGGCCGTCGGCAATCATATCAATCACGTAGCCGACCGACTGCTCGGAGAGCGTATCGTTATATGCAGCCATTCTGCGCAGGTACTCAACGGCTTCTGCGGCGCGGCGAACACCGACGTCATCGCTTCCGCTGATCAGAATTGAGTCTCCGGTATCGGTTGCACGGTTGTGCAGGGTTACGCCGAAGGCCTTCTCAATCTGTCTGGCATTGGTATCGTAACTGCCGAAAATGCGCGCAGTTTCTTCGCTTGTATTGGTGGTAATCGTTTTTTGCAGCATACTCTTTACTTTAACCTTTATGATTTTCTCCGTCAGCCTGTGAGCCGAGGGCAATGGGGGCTGTCTGCGCAATATTCCGAATGCATCTGAGCGTACAGTCCAACCGAACCGACGAATCGGTCACCGTCGTCTCAAGGATTTGCTGAATCAGCTCAGCATCGGCGAGGCGAATCTTGATTTGTTCCTCAAGCATATACGCCGCAAGTGCCTCAGCACTTGTCTCATCCCGCCGTGCAGACTCCTCCGTATAGTATAAGGAGGTTGTGGTAATTATACTGATCGGAATACGGATCTGCCCGAAAACGGACAGAATTCTCTCATTTTCTATTGTATCACAACTTCCCCCTAAAATTCCAGTCTTTTTGAAAAGATTTATCTCTTTTCCGAAAAAAATAATCTTGTTTTCGCTTTTCTTTTCCCCCGTGTACGTTTTTTTGTTATACGCATACGGGATTTCAACCGAAACGTGCTCGAGCACCTCAGCATAGATCCGGCCTTCCGCACGGCAAACCAACGTGCGCATATCTGCGGTCTCCCCGATTCCGCTTACCAGCAAATCTCCCGCCAAGACGACGTCCCCCATTCTGATCGCAGGAAAACCGCTCCTTACTTCAAGCAAAACAATCTGCCCGTCACCCGACGCAATCAGATTTGCCGGACCCTGCTCACGCGTCTCCCGACTTCTCTCGCTGATCTCAACCACCTCCACCTGCGCCGTCGTACCGAAAATATTTACCGTAATCCATGCAAAGCGATCAGATGCCAGCAAAAAACGGTTTTGCAGAATGTTGACGTCAACGGGCGGGATATAGCTTCCCACCCCAAACCCAAGTGCTTCCAACTCCTCTATTACATCCCGCATATCGTACCGCTCCGTTCCGCTCACCTCTACCCGCCAAACAAATCTGCCCGACAGCCAAATCAAGAAAACACATAAAATTCCCCCAAAAGCAAGTCCCCACCGACCGCGATACCGATGTAAAAAACGCGGAAGTCCGCGCTCAAGGATAAGCGAAATATCAATTTTCTTTTCTTTACATTCTGCCAACAGTTCGCGTCCAACCCGTCGTCTGACACAGACGAAAAAAGCGTCTTCCTCCTGTACAAATCCCCAATACGGAAGGCAGAGCCGCATACATAAATTCAGAAAAGCCGTACTGTCCTTTCGTTTCCCGGACAGGATATACCATCCGCCAAGAAAATTCAGTATCTTCAACAGCATTCTGCTTCGCTCCCATCCTCAAATTCAATGCGGCAGATTACGCCGCGAACCGATACCGCACCCGCAAAGTAGGTCGTACAGACAAGGCCTCGGCCACCGACCGACAGTACAGCCCCGCGCAATGCCAGCCGAACGGTATCCGGCTCGCAAATCAAAATTTTTTTGCATCCCTGTATACAGATCTCCCGTCTTCCGCGCAGCTCAATGAACGGACCGCTTCCATAAATTTCCTCGGACAAAACCAGCCTCTGACGACGCTGAATCCGAAAGCGCTCCATAAACTTCTTATTTTGCATTTTTCTTCCCCCAATCCTGCCCGTGCGAGCATAGTTTTTTCTGACCCCTCATAAGGTTAAGCAGTTGATTCAGTTTATGCGGCAGGAGAAGATGACATGACCGAAGCAAACGGCTCCGCACGTCCCCAAAGCAAAATCACTTATACGGCTATCTGCTGCATGGTCTTTTTCATCTTTGCGCTTTTTCTCCGTTCGCCGCAAATCGCGGCCGAATATACGGAGAGAGGGCTTCTTCTCTGCGCCAAGACGGTAATCCCTTCCCTTTTTCCGTTCATGGTGATCTCGGAAATTATCGTGTCAAGCGGCATCGGCGATACCGTAGGGAAGCCGTTCGGCAGATTTACGCGAAAGGTTTTCGGCATCTCCGGTCCGTCGGCATGCGCAGTCATCCTCGGCGCGCTTTGCGGCTTCCCGATCGGTGCAAAGACTGCGGTTTCCTTATATGATCGGGGCTCAATTGACCGTCGGGAGCTATCTCGCCTGCTGACCTTCTGCAATCTCGCCGGCGCGGCTTTTTTAATCAGCACCGTCGGGGTCTCCATTTGGTCCTCTGCGACCTTTGGAATCGGTCTGTACTGTGTTCAGCTTATCGCCGCTGTTCTGATCGGCGCATGGGGAAAGCAGAGGGATAATGCAGATGCTGTGCATTTCCCATGCGCAAAACGAAGAAATGAAATCTCCTTTAGTATCTTCACACGTGCCGCTGCGGCATCCGCCAACGGAATGCTGGTCATTTGTGCATATGTTGCTTTTTTTTCCGCACTTGTCGGTTCGCTCGGTGAAGTGATTTCCCCCGTTATCCCCTCGAAAAGCGTTACTGCATTTTTTTACGCTTTATTTGAGATTTCCTCGGGTGTCAGCTATGCCGCCGCCGCAGATTCTGTCTTTGTCGGCGCGCTGCTGAGCGCATTTGCAGTTGGATGGTCAGGACTTTCGGTTCATTTTCAGATTATGTCAATATGTGACGGCAGAGGGGTTTCCTTTTTCCCCTATCTGCGGGCAAAAGCCGCTCAGGCAATCCTCTGCGTGGTCATGACTGCAATTTGGTTTTCCGTCTGTCCGCCCAAGCATATGTCTCCCGCCGCAAGACCAACCGTTTTCTCCCCCCTCCCCGTTCCATATCTGTATGCCGTTCACCTTCTTTTCGCCGCTTCCCTTGTTGTTTCTGCTGTTCTTTTTTGCAGAAAAAGATAAATATTTTGCTAAAAATAAAAAAATCTATGGAAATTTGACCGATTGTGTGCTATAATAAATTTAATTGATGCAGATCGAGGTGAGAGGATGAAAAAAAGAAAAGAAAAGACAGAAATTGAGCGTTGCTGCGCTCGCTGTGAGCACGCTACCCTGCTCAGCCAATGTAACTACATTCTCTGCGCCAAGAAAGGCATCGTCTCTGAGACGCACGTCTGCCGCCGCTTTGTTTACGATCCGCTCAAGCGCGCCCCCAAACGATTACCGCTCGTTATGCAGGAAGAAACCGACGAAGCCCCCGTTATATAAAAAGGGGCTGAGTCAAATTAAAAAAATTGACTTTAGTCCTA
>JAZNCR010000249.1:0-7069 GCA_045587605.1 Eubacteriales bacterium | reverse complement strand
TGTCCTTCATTACCGACGAGGAGAACTGCAAAGCCGAGGCCAAACGACAGCTTGACTTCCTCGCGCAAGCCGCCTCGCAAGCCCCCACGAACCACGCCATGTTTTTGCGAGCACTTTTGGCATACACCCAACCCGGGTTGAAGGTAACGGTCGTGTGCGATGAGGAGACGGAGAAAAGCAGTTTGCCGCTTGCGTTGCCGCCCGAGGCGATCGTTATCCTTCTGGGGCGGCCCACAAAAGAATATCCCCTCAAAAACGGCAAGACCACCTATTATATATGCCGAGGCCAAAGCTGCCTGCCGCCAACCAACAATTTGAATGAATTGCTTTAAATTTGTAAACACTGCGTAGAAGAAAGGAGGGATGGCGATGTCTGAAAATGAAAACAAGGATACAAAAAAAGAGCACGAGCACAAAGAAAAAAAGCCTCTTATCAAGCCCGGCGATATTCAAGGCAAGCTCGAGGTTCCCGATACTCGTGAACGCAGAGACGGTCCCGGGGGGAATTAAGGCAGATAACAGTACGGTTCAGCCAAAGTATATCAACAAACCATATGGAGGGAATCATATGTTCAAACACGAAAAAATGCTTTTCCATCCGGTCGGGGTGGAACGCGCCAATCCGCAGTATGCGGCACTTTTGCAGGAGCAGCTTGGCGGCGGCAACGGTGAGCTTAAGGCGGCCATGCAGTATATGTCGCAAAGCGTCAGAATCAAGGACCTCGAAATCAAGGATTTGTTTCTTGATATTGCCGCTGAGGAGCTCGGACACATGGAAATGGTGGCACAGACCATCAATTTGTTGAACGGACATGAGGTAGATGCCCCAAAGGTGCCCTCGGGCGAAATTCAGTCACACGTCATTCTCGGCCTGTATCCCGGTCTGTTCAACGCATCAGGTTATTCATGGACCGCCGATTACGTCACCGTTACGGGCGATTTATGTGCGGATCTGCTCAGCAACATTGCATCCGAACAGCGTGCGAAGGTGGTATATGAATATCTCTACCGCCAGATTGAGGACAAAAAAGTACGCGAAACCATTGATTTTCTGTTAAACCGCGAGGAAGCGCACAATCAAATGTTCCGCAACGCCTTCAACAAGGTGCAGAACTCGGGCTCTAACCGCGATTTTGGCACCACCAAAGCCGCGCGGATGTATTTCTCCATGTCCGATCCCGGTCCCGATGCATTTGCCACGGGCGAAACCAATCCCGTATCCTTTTCGCAGTAATCAAAAACAACCTCGCGGCGTTGAGAGACAACGCCGCGAGGTTGTTTTTGCATCAAGCATTTGCTTATCGAATTTGCGCTTTATCAAGATACCGCAGCAGCCGTGACAGATAGTCTGCCGCGTCATACCGCTCCTTGAAATTGAACATTCCTTTCAGCGCAAGCCTTATTCCACCGTGTGCACAAGCTCGTCCATGTCCTTGCGCTTCTTTGGGCGGAGCGTATCATCTGCCTTTGCATAGCCGAGCGTGATGACCAAACGGACCGTGCCGTCGAGATGACAGATTTCGCGGATCGCGCCGTCGTCAAGCCATCCAAGAATGCAGGTCCCAAGCCCCTGCGCGGTTGCCTCGGCCGTGATATATGCGGCGGCGATGCCGATATCAATGGAGCGGTAATCATTCTTTTTCACCTTCGCCCCAAGTGCCGCACTTGCCACGTACGGCATCTCGGACAGCACCAGCATCACGGGCGCATCGGCGGCAAATTTGTTCATCCCCATCCCCTGCGTTGCCTTCGCCACCTTCCGTGCGGCCTCTCCGCGGCACACGGTAATATGATACGGCTGACCGTTACAGGCGGACGGCGACAGGCGCGCGGAAGCAAGAACGGCATCCAGCTTCTCCCCCTCCACCGCACGCGTCGGATCATAGCTTCGGCAGGACTGCCTGTTTTCTGCAATTTCGGTAAAATTCATATACTTTCCTCTCCTGTCGGTATTTGATTACCTTCTGCCGTTTGGTCAATGATTTTCTTTACCAATCGGTCAAGCGAAGCGTCCTCTGTATAGTCTGCCGGGGTGAAATATTTGATCCTTCCCTCACGCATCATTTTCTCGACCTTAGCCTTATCCTGTGTTTCGGGATCGTAAACACCGATCGCATGGCCGCCATAGGCCGTAATCAGCCGCATACAGGGAATATCGGTATCGCTGTCCCCGATATAGACCATATTGGCAAACGGTACGCGAAGGGTCTCGGGGGCAAAATAATCGTTGACGGCCGTATCGTTGATGTCCAGCACTCCCTTCTCGATTCTGAACAGGAACTGCGTTTTATTCGTGTAGTTGATCACCTGCGCCGGCCATACCGCTACACCGCGCTCATTGAAATAAAAAGAGCTGGCATATATTTTTTCGAAAGCACCGTTTCGGGCCATCTCGGTGCCCTCAATCATTTCCTTCAGTCCCGAGGAAATGATATAGTGCTCCACAATGACTCCCTTCTCGGCGCCGTATGCGCGAATCCGTTCAAACCATGCGGCAACACCCGGGAAAAGGGCGATTTTCGCACCATACTCGGCGAGCTTTTCGCGGTTGAAGACGAAGTGTCCCTCCGATTCCTCCACCATCTTGTACATATAGGCAAGATTGCGGTCCATGTCGTTGTCCTGCGACAGGCGGGTTGCCTCCTGCCAGAAGCTCTCCACGTCACAGCCCACCGACTGAATATAGCCCTGCGCCTGCATATCGTCGGGCGTGAGCGTTTTATCAAAATCATAACAGATCGCCAATACCGGTCTGTCTTCTTTTTTTCTTCTCTCAAATCTTTTTTCGCTCATTCTATCTCCTTATCGTATTCGTTTTCCGTGCCGTGTGATCCAATCGGGCGAGACGGCTCAAGGTCTGCCCTCTTTTTCCATTTCACGCTCAATTGCCGCAATCCGCCGGCTGAGCGGAGGATGGCTGTATTCGGTCAGTACGTTGAAGCGCGAGGGCGCAAGATGGGCAAAATTATCTCGGGCAAGCTTTTTGAGTGCAGTCACCATGGAAGAGCCGTATCCTTCCTTCACCGCCTGACGGTCGGCACGGTATTCTGCCGTGCGGCTGTATGCATTGGTGAGCATTCCCGTCAGCGGCTGGATAATCCCCAGTATGATCCCCGTCAGAACATAGGCAAAGCCATAGTTGATCCCCGCAAAGCCGAACGCCGTATGCAGTGCGGGAGTGTCAGCCGCAAAAAATGCCGCGGCCGCCATCAGCACGAGATTGCCGACGTTCATCAGCTGCATCTTGGGCACGTCCCGGTGCAGGCCGTGACCGAGCTCATGGGCAAAGACCGCGCAGATCTCGTCCGCATCCATGGCATTCACAAGATTATCGTAGAGAACGATGGTTTTCATTCGCCCGAAGCCGGTGAAATAGGCGTTGAGCTTGGTCGTGCGGCGGGATGCGTCCATCACCTCAATCGCCTTTACCCGATAGCCGTGGTCAGTCAAAAGCTTCATCAGCCGAGCCTGCAGCTCACCCTCCTCAAGCGGCGTGAATTTGTTGCCGATCCGACTGAATACGGGGTAGAGGAAGGAGATAAGCAGCGTGAAGCAGAAGACGACGGCGGCGAAGACGAGGATCATCCACGCACCCATGCGCTGATGGAAAAAAGAAATCCCGAGAACAAGCGCAAGCGTAAGGAAGAGGCCGAGGATCAGCTCACGGATACGGTCGAACACGAAGGTTTTGTGGGTGGAGCGATTGAAGCCGTATTTCTGCTCAATGATCATGGTTTCGACATAGCTTCGGCACACACTCACCACCGTGCCGACAACGGTCTCAAGCACCACCACCGCAAGCAGCTGCCAGAAATTTCCCGACGGAAACAGCGCGGCAAATGCGGCGTACACATCTGTCACCAGCAGAAGCAAGGTAACGACGACGCCAAGCAGGCCGAAAAGGATGGACAGGCGGCAATGCTCGGCATGGTACCGCTTCCATTTTCCGTAGGTCTCCGCGTCAAAGACGTCGGAGACGTTGTCGGGGGTCGGATTATCGGCCGACCGATAGCGAATGATGTCGCCGAGAACGGTATAAAATGCGCCGACAAAGGCTGCAAGTAAAACGATCCACTTCATTTGATTGATCTCCTCTTTTTCGAAATGTCAGAATTTGATCAGGGTTGCCCTGCAGGGAGCACCGTCAGCCCCCCCGAGCAGAAGGGGGGCGGCGTGAAGAAAATAAACACCGTCCGGTACGTGCGAGAGACGTATGCCCTCGAGCAAAACCACCTCTGCCGCGAGCAGGATCCGATGGACCGCCATCGGCGACGCGGCGGGTCCGACCGATTGCGATTCACAGCCGATCAGATCGGTCCCCGCATCGGCAAACACCTCTGCCGCTTCCTCGGTGACCTCGGCACTGCCGCGGAGAAGAATCCGCGCGGCGGCGTCAGCTGACGCCGCACGCGCCGCCGAAAGAATGGCGCGGGCATCCTCGCGCTCAAGCCGTCCCTCATGGGTACAGACATAAGCAAAGCCGACCGTTTTCTCAAGCGGGATCGCATCCACGCCCCCACCGTCCCGAAGAAAATGCCGCGGTGCGTCAATATGCGTGCCGTTATGCGCGCACATCGAAAAGGCGGTCAGATTATACACCGCGCCCGCCTCCATGGAGGAAAGGATCTCCCGCCGGGGCGCAGGATCCCCCGGATAAACGGCACAGCCGAACACCTCTTGCGAAATATCGTATATCTGCATTTGTCTCCCCCTCTCTGCATGGCGGTTTTTCTTTTATTATATCACATCCTCACGCCGTGTTCAACAGTCCTTTTGAAAAAAGGGTGCCGCGCTTGTTTGCGCGACACCTTCTTTTCTTATCGGTTGAGATACCAAATACCGAAGTTGAGATATCCCGCGAAGCTGACCCATAGGGTATACGGAATCTGCAGATACGCCGCCGCGGGCGAGACGCGCCGATACGCCGCGATCGTGCGCAGAATCAGATACAGGAGAATGACAAGCCAAATAAACGCAAAAAGAAAACGGCGGAAGTTGAAAAAAATGATACTCCACGCAAAATTGAAGGCAAGGCTGGCCGCATAATAACCGAGTCCCGCATCGGCCGCGGCGGGATCCTTCTCCCGATTCAGCCATACCATGGCAGAGCTCACCCCCATCAGGACGTACAGAATCGTCCACACAATGGGGAACAAAACAGACGGCGGGGAAAGGGGAGGCGTTTCCACCTCACCGTAGATGCTCATGCTGCCCCGCGTCAGCCACGCGGACAAAAGTCCTACCGCCAAGGGAATCGCAATGGCAAGCCCATAGACCTTGATCTTTCGTTTGGTTTCATCCGACATAAGTGCGCCCTCCAAAAGATTTTGTCCGGCCCTCCGCCGATGCGGGGGCCTCTGTCGGATATATAGTCGGAAGTGACGAGCAATATGCCGCTTTTGGCGTTTTATTTTTGCTCCTCCATGCTCTCGCGGAGGGGCATGGGAAAGATCTGCAGTGCATCCCCATCAATATCCGTATCGGCAAGTGCGATGCGGATGATCCTGCGGCAAGCATAGGTCGTATAGCAGTACGTCACCCGCATGAGGTCTGCGCAAGCGGTATAAAGGGTGAAGACGTCCTTTCCCTCCTCGCTCTTCACACAGCCGCGCGGTACGGCCACCGTATCGGCCAGGTGAAAGAAACGGCCGATCTCCTCCTCGGGCGTTCCGCCGTGCGTTGTGTGATACCGGGCAAACACGGCGCGAACGAAGCGGGAGGCCGAGGACCAGTCGCCCGGCAGACCCATCCCCCCCATACCCCGCGAATAGGGACAAATATCCTCTGCACCGAACAGCCTGTTCTGCGGCGGATAGGAATCAACGGCAAGATATTCATGCAGGTGCATTTCGTGATAGGGGAATGGGGGATTGTTGGTCAGGACGCCGTGAGGATTGTCATAAATACGAAGTCCGGATTCGACCGATTCCACCACGATCGCCCGACGGGTATCAGCGATCATCCAATGCAGCGGCGTTGCAGGAAGTGCGGCCGAAAAAGCTTCCCCCGTCACGCAGAGCCCCCCGAGAAGGCGCTCCGCCTCCTCCACGCTCCCGCACTGCGTCAGAATGCGGGGGATCAGTGCATAGGAGGGCACGCCCTGCACCCCCGGATACGGACGGTGGTACACCGCACTCCCGAAAAAATTCAGCCCCGCCATGGCAAGCCCCGCTTCGTTTACCGCATCGTAATACAAGGGAATCCCGTCCCGCACGTGCGCCGTGCCGATCATGGCGTACTGTCTGCCGCTGACACTTCTTCCGAAAAACGGAAACCGATAATGGCGCGGGGTAACCGCGACCGCCTCGCCGTATCCCCCCTCAACATCAAGCGTCCGTCCAAACAGACCTTTATCCCATATTGCCGTACACATAGCATCCTCCGTTTGATCGTTTTGGCCTTATTCTTCCCTCTTCTCTTCCAAAAAATTCGGTTGAGGCCCAAACAAACTTCCCGCCCGATGCAAAACCGTATCCAACCCGTAGGGGCGATCTGCGATCGCCCGCCACGGAGCAGCAAGTGAAGGAGCGTCCCGGTCAGACTGCCCGCCGAATCAACCATAAGTTGCTTGACAGCACCGTAAAAACCATACTATAATAGTACTGGAATAGTACTAAAAATTTAAATCTTTTCCTTTTCGGGAGAGCTTTTATGGATCAGAATTTATAATTGTATTTGAAAAGAAAACCATCTCATTTCCTGCGTTTTCTTTGCACCTGTGTGCTTATTTCCCTCTCTGCCGTATATGTCCTGTCCGGGATATGCGGCGAGCATCCTTCTTGACTGCACAGCACATCTTTTCTTTGTGCCAGTCTACCGCAGAAAGACATACAACGTCCGGATGAAAAGCAAGAGATAACCCAACAAAGCAACAAATAAAATAACATCGATTATTTTCAAAAAGGAAAATCACAGATGAAACCAAGATTCACTTTTCTCTCTGCACTCGTACCTATCATCCTTCTTCTCTGCGCCTGCACACAGGGGATAGACCTGCCGTCTGGCGGCGAAACGCAAATTCCCGACAGTACCGCGGCCGAGACTATCGTTGCCGAAACCACGGCCGCAG
>JAZNCR010000248.1:0-2886 GCA_045587605.1 Eubacteriales bacterium | reverse complement strand
GATCCGACTTCCACAAACCGGGACGAACGGTTTGTGGGAACTTTATTTTTATAGGCAGAAGAGGCGATTCAAGAAAGGCTCCCCCTCCGGGGGAGCTGCGCAGGTGGCTGAGAGGGCACGTTTTCTATCAACTCTTCGTTTGGACAACATCCTGCATCACCCGTTTTAACAGGCACTATCCATATTAACGTCGGAATTTATATGCAGATGACTTCCTCGGGCTCATGCACGCGACAGACGATGTGCGTATATCGTTTTCCGCGCTTGGTGGGATCGGCCAGAAAATACCGCTTGGCAGACTGTGCCATTACGATGCGGCGAAGCTCGGTTTCGGATTCCGACCAATCGCTGATTACCGCGTCATCGAAGCCTGCGCTGGAGAAAAACATGGCGTCAAAATACACCTTGCGCACGGTATCGGCGGCCCCCGGCCCGACGTAGGCCATGGACTCCGCAAACAGCTCTCCGCCGGTGGAAACCGTGCGGATTCTCGCCTCGGCAAGACGCATCGCCGTATCCGCACCGTTGGTATACACAGTCAGCTTCTCGACCGCCGAAAGATACGGGATCATGTACTGCACGGTAGTCGATGCATCGATAAAAATTGTACTCCCCGCCGCGACAAGTGCCGCCGCTCTTGCCGCTGCGGCGCTTTTTTCTGCCTGATTGCGGCTTCGGCGGATGATCTGCGGCGGATTGAGGGAAAGAACCGATTCCGCACCACCGTGACGGCGGCGAAGCAAACCCTCCCGCTCAAGCTTCTCCAGATCCCGCCGAACGGTTGATCGGCTCGCATAGGTTTTCTCGGCAAGCTCGCGGATGCTGATGCTGCCCATCGAGTTGACAAGATAAAGAATCTCCTCACGTCGGCTGTTCTTTGCCATACTCCCCTCCAAATGCACATATGCGCATAATTTTGATATATTTTCGGCACAAAAAGTGATATCGCATCATTTCTCTGTCCATCGGTTGCATTTTTTGCACACTTGTGGTACAATTTTACCATAAAGAAATCATGAAGTCAAGCGTGGCCGCGAAAGGAAACAAACATGGTAAAGGTATTTGCATTTGATCTTGACGGCACTCTGACCCAGCACAAAACACCCCTTGATGAAAAAAACCGTGCAATTTTGGAAAAGCTGGCCGCGCGCTATCCCCTGCTGATCGTTGGCGCAGGCAATTGTATGCGGATTCACAATCAGCTCGGCGGCTTTCCCGTTGACGTGATCGGGAATTACGGGATGCAGTACGCAAAATATGAAAACGGCGCCCTGCATCTCGTCAGAGACGAGGTCTCGGCTTGCGCGGATCGGGCTTCAATCGAAGAAAAGGTCAACGCAATCCGAGAAAAGTACGGGTATACCGCATATACCGGTGATAACGTCGAATATCACACATCCGGCTGCCTGACCCTTCCCCTGCTCGGCACAAAGGCCGCACAAACAGATAAGCTGATATTTGATCCGGACAGAAAAAAACGCCGCGCCCTTTATGCCGATGTGCGTGATGCCTTCGGAGACTATAATGTTTTTGTCGGCGGCTCTTCCTCCTTCGATCTGGCCCCCAAGCCCTTCAACAAATATTACGCGCTCGACCTTTGGTGCCGAGAAAAGGGCATCGACCACAGCGAGGTGATCTACGTCGGAGACGATTACGGCGTCGGCGGCAACGACGAGAGTGTTTACCGCTCCGACTTCCGCTTCATCTCGATCGACGATTATACGCGGCTTGACGAGGTGCTCGCCCCCTGGCTTGATGCGTCTGTACCCGACATCGACGGCCTGCTCGGTATCAAGGATGACTGTGCCTGCGGGGAAATCCATACCTGCACCATCGGCCGTGTGGTCATCCGCCGGGATGCGCTGAACGAGCTCCCTGCCCTCTGCGCAGATTATCATCACATTCTTCTCGTTTGCGATGAAAACACCCGCCGCGTCTGCGGAGATCGCGCAGATGCGCTTCTTGCCGAAAAAATCGATGCTCGCCTGACATTTAGCGGCGAAAGCCTTGTTGTCCCGAACGAGGAGGCGGTTGCACGGCTGAACGCCTGTGTCAATGCGAAAACCGATTTGATCATCGGCGTGGGCTCGGGTGTCATCAATGACCTCTGCAAATACGTTAGTTTTGATCATAATCTGCCCTATTACATCGTGGCAACCGCACCTTCCATGGACGGTTATGCTTCCAAGGGTGCCGCCATGCTCTTTGACAGCATGAAAATCACCACCAACGCCGCCGTGCCCGCCGCTATCATCGCTGACACCGCCGTTCTGCGGGATGCCCCCACGGAGATGCTTCAGGCAGGCTATGGCGACATGATCGGCAAATACAGCTGTCTCAACGACTGGCGGCTCAGTGCGGCCGTCAACCGAGAGCCGATGTGTGATTTCATCTACAACCTCACCTATGACACGGTGGCTTCGGTTGCCGGTATGGGAAAAGCGATCCTTTCCCGCGATGAGCAGAGCATTGCCGCGCTGATGCGTGCACTGGTTGTGGTCGGCATTGCGATGGCATATATGGGCAATTCCCGTCCCGCCTCGGGCAGTGAGCATCACCTCTCGCATTATTTCGAGGTGACAGGCCTGCTGCGGAATGAGCCGTATTTCTGCCACGGCACCGACGTTGCCTACTCTACCTATGAAACGGCAAAGCTCCGCCGCAAGCTGCTCGCGATCGAATATCCCGAGGCAAAGCCCTTCAACCTCGATGAATGGGAGAAAAACATTCGCCGCGTCTACGCTACCGAGAACAATTTCCCCGCCGCCGACGGCATAATTGCACTGCAGAAAAAGCTCGGCCGGATTTATGCGGATAAGCTTCCCGTTTATCGGGAGAAATGGGCGGAAATCCGCGCGATTCTCGCCGACTCCCCTACCCCCGAGC
>JAZNCR010000247.1:0-8483 GCA_045587605.1 Eubacteriales bacterium | reverse complement strand
TATGACAACATTCTGCGTCTCACGGACGATCCCGACGTGCGCGATCCGATTAAGTTCCTCAGAGAACGCGAGATTGTGCACTATCAGCGCTTCGGTGATGCGCTCAGAATTGCGCAGGACCATATGGACAGCCGAAACTTCTATGCGTACAATCCGTCCTTCGACAAGAGCTGCGGCAAGAAATAAAGTTCTCTTGTATGATCGAAAGCAAAAAAGAAGTTCGTTTAATACGAACTTCTTTTTTACATGGTGTTTGTCTTACAGAGGAAAGAAAACAAACTGCAATAAACTTGACAATATAATTGGGAGTAGTATATAATATTGAATTAGAAAACGGAAAGAGAAAAGCATATGTTTTTCGAAGCAACCGGATTATGCTTTATGAGGAAAGGACGCGGAAATCGCGTCTTTCGGATGATCTTTTCAAAAAATCCTGTGCAGATTCTTTCGCAGAAGAAGGTGCGCACAACGCATTTATGCCGAGAGGTTACATTATGTATTATTTGCTTTTGAGCGCGGCTGTTCTTTTTTGCACGGTTCAGCGCGTTTGCTCGAAACAGTATACGCGCAAAGCCAAACATCCGAACATGATCCTCTATGCTTCTTTTTCGGCGTTTTTTGCGATGCTGTTTTTTGTTTTCGGATCGGGCTTTGATCTAAGCTTCAACTCCGAAATTCTTCCATACGCGCTCAGCTTTGCACTTTTCTATGCGATGGGAACGGTTGGCTCAGCGCTTGCAATTTCTTGCGGACCGCTTTCCGTTTCTGCACTTTTTTCCTCCTATTCGCTTTTGATACCAACAGCATACGCACTTTTCTTTCTCAGAGAAACGCCGAACCGTTTTTTTATCCCCGGGCTCATATGTCTCATTACGTCCATTTTCCTAATCAACCGAAAACAGGAAGAAATGAAGTTTTCCGCCGTTTGGGTTTTGTATATCTTACTCAGCTTCATTGGCAACGGAATGTGTTCAACCGTTCTGAAAATTCATCAGACAGCGTTTGGCGGGGCATATAAGCATGAATTTATGATCGTCGCTCTGCTGACCGCCGCCGTCTCACTTTTTGCTTGGGGGATATGGAGAGGTAAAGGAGAGAAAAACATAATTGATCGCGTTTTTTTGAAGTATGGCTTTCTTTACGGGATCGCAAGCGGCGCATTGAATCTGTCGGTTATGGTTCTTGCGGGAAAAATTGCAAATTCAGTTCTTTTCCCAAGCATATCAGCCGGTGGAATCACGCTGACCTTTTTTCTTTCTCTCTTCGTTTATCGGGAAAAGCTTTCCCGCATACGCACCGTCGGCTATATGCTCGGTATCATGGCCATCCTTCTGCTTAATATATAGAATAAACAGATGAAGTTGAATTTGTGGGGGAATGCATGTTTGCATTCCCCATTTAGGTTCGAAGCAACGTAAAGGGGTGTCGCGCTTGTTTGCACGACACCCCGTCAAATTTTATTTCATTTCTTTCGATCAAAGGATATCCTTTGTGGCAACAATATCAGCCCCGAAGAGATCGCGGATGATCACGTCGCCGATCTTCACCGGTGCAGGAATGCTGACCTTGCGGATCTCTTCCATGACCGCAAAAATTTTCCCCTTCGGAACCGGAGAAGAGGTCTTTACGCTGACCATCGTGTCCTCACGGTTAGAGACACGGACGATCGAGGTAACGGTTCTGGTGGGATTTGTCGTCTCATCGATGCCGTACTGTTCTCCCTTGGGGCAGGAGTGACCGGTCACCGAAATCGGCGTGCAATCGGTATCTACGCTGAGCGAACAGCCGCGCGGGCAAATAATACAAATCAAATCTTTTTTCATTACAGTTCCTCCAACGAGACAGAAATCTCACCCGAAGCCAGAGCGAGTTTGTCCTTCTTGATCGTGAGTTTTTCCATTTCACCGGGTGCAGCCTTCAGTCTGACTGCCGTTGCCAGAACCTCATCGCCGGATTTGACCGTAAACCTGACCTTACCGTAGGGATTGGCGACGCGCAGGAAGAGCGACACATCACCGTCTGCCGTCTTATTGATTCTCTGCGGCAACACGTAGCGAACGCCGTAGCCGGGCGTTGTCGTGATTTTTTCGCCGTTTTTCAGCTCGCCGCGGACATATGCAACCGCACCGAGACCGGCGAGTTCTGCTTCGTCCGAAACATAGTCAACCAGGTCGTGTACCTGCAGAACGTTGCCGCAGGCAAAGATGCCGGGGATTTCGGTCTGACGGTTTTCGTCAACGAGCGCACCGCTTGTGATGGGGCTCATTGCGATACCGGCCGCGCGGGTGAGCTCGTTCTCGGGAATCAGACCAACCGAGAGAAGCAGGGTGTCGCAGGGGATGTAACGCTTGGTGGACTCGATGATCTGGCGGTTTTCGTCTACCTGTGCAATCGTCACGCCTTCGACGCGCTTCTTGCCGTGGATCTCTGCAACGGTGGTGCTGAGGTAAAGCGGAATGCCGAAGTCCTCGAGACACTGGACGATGTTACGGGTAAGACCGCCCGAATAGGGCATCAGCTCGCAAACTGCCTCGACCTTTGCGCCTTCAAGCGACATTCTGCGTGCCATGATCAGACCGATATCGCCCGAACCGAGGATGACAACCTTTTTGCCAACCATGTAGCCTTCGCAGTTGATGAGCTTCTGCGCAGTACCGGCAGAATAAACACCGGCGGGTCTGGTTCCGCTGATATTCAGCGCACCACGGCTTCTCTCGCGGCACCCCATTGCCAGAATCACCGCATCAGCCTTGATTTTGAGAATACCTTCACGGTTTTGCGCGGTAACGATCTTATCTGCAGAGACGTCGGTTACCATCGTCTCGTAGTAGACCTTGATTCCGCGCTCTTCTACCATGTCGCGGTAAACGGCCGCATATTCGGGGCCGCTCAGCTCGCGGCCAAGCTTGTGCAGGCCGAAGCCGTTGTGGATGCACTGGCGGAGAATGCCGCCAAGCTCAGGTTCACGGTCAAGGATAATAACATCTTTAATTCCGTTATCATATGCCGTAACGGCTGCTGCCATACCGGCAGGACCGCCGCCGACGACCACAATGCTATGATTGATCATTCTGCGTTACCTCCTCAAATCCGTCCGATCACCATAACGGACTCTCCGCCGTTTTTGGTGACCTGTTCCATCGGCATATTCTGCTCTTCTGCGATCAGCTTCATGACGTAGGGCGAGCAGAATCCACCCTGGCATCTGCCCATTCCCGAGCGCGTACGGCGCTTGACGCCGTCCAGATCACGTGCGGGGGGATTACGCTTGATTGCGTCTCTGATCTCACCCTCACTGACGCCCTCACAGCGGCAAATGATCTTACCGTAGGCGGGATGCGCCTTGATATAGGCATCCTTTTCCTCGTCGTTCATTGAGCGGAAGAGATGGGGATTTTCTCTGTTCGGATCCCAATTCTCCTTTGCCTCAAGCACAAGACCTGCTCCGACCAGCTGTTCAACCGTATATTCGGCAATGGCGACGCAGGAGGAAAGTCCGGGGGAGTCGATTGCGGCTACGTTGATAAAGGCGGGATCAACCTTGCTTGCCTCAATGATGAAGTCACCGTTTGCTTCCGAGGAGCGAACACCGCTGAAGGAGGTGATTACCTGGCGGAAATTCACCGTAGGAACGCTCTTGGAGGCAAGGCGAATGACGGTATCCAAGCCTTTCGGCGTCGTTTCGGTATTCTCGGGGGAGAGAACCTTCTCGGCGGTCGGACCGGTCAGCAGGTTGCCGTCTACGGTAGGCGAAACGAGAATACCCTTGCCTTCCTTTGAGGGAACCTGGAAAATGGTATGGGTAACCTTGGTGCCTTCTGCTTTATCGAGAAGGATATACTGTCCCGCACGCGGGATGATTGTGAAGCTTTCATCCCCGATCAGGCGGGCGACCTTGTCCGAATATGCACCTGCGCAGTTTGCGATGTATTTGGCACGGATTTCCTCACCCTCATCCGATACGAGCGTAAAGACACCGTCGGCCTTCTTGATCTCGACCGTATTAAATGCGGTTTTGAGCGCAACTCCGTTATCCATCGCATTGCCGATGGATGCGACGGTCAGCTCGTAAGGACAAATAATGCCCGCAGTCGGAACGTCAAGCACACGAGTGACCGCCTCGGAAAGGGAAGGCTCAATCGCGCGCGCCTCGTCGCCCGAGAGAATTCGCATCTGCCCGATTCCGTTTTCAAGTCCCCGTGCATAAAGCTCGTCAACAGCAGGCTCTTCCTCCGCGCCGAACGCGCAGACAAAGGAACCGTTGTTGATATGCGGAACGTGAAGCTCGCGCGCTGCAGCGTAGAGCTTATCTACGCCTTCAGCGTTAAGCTTGGCCTTGAGAGTGCCCGGCTCCGGGTCGAAGCCGCCGTGGATAATGCCGCTGTTTGCCTTGGATGCGCCACAGGCCACGTCATTGTCCTTTTCGATCAGAACGGCAGAGAGACGGTACTTGGAGAGCTCTCGTGCCAGCATACCGCCGATTACACCGGCGCCGATCACAGCTACATCGTAAATCATGATTGCATCTATACCTTTCAATAAAATTTTTTCAGTATAATTACAGAGCCCAAAGCTCTTCTTTTCCGGTCGAAACCGCTTCCGCGCCGTTGCCCAGCGCCTCGGTTACTTCTGCCTTAGTCTCAATCAGGCCGCCGGCAATGACCGGGATTCCTCCGCCCGTAAACCGCTTGATGATTTTGCCGGCGATACCGGGCATAATCTCGATCAAATGCGGCCTTGTACTCTCGAGCATTTCGGTAATGCTGTTTACCCCCTGAGAGTCAAGTGCAAAGAAGCGCTGTACGGTCATCAGCCCCAGATCCTTTGCTGTACGAATCATATTGGCGCGGGTACTGATGATGCCGTCGGCACCGCAGCGTGCAAGAAATTCGATTCCGACTCTATCCTTGCCGATACCGTCTGCGAGATCGATATGGATGAAAATCCGTTTTCCGTTTTGCTGTGCCGCTTTGATCTGCGCCTCAACCGTCAGCAGGTTCCCGCCAAGCAGGAAGAGAACACTTGCCGGTGAGTGCAGGGCACGCTCGAATAAATCATCGTGTACGGCAGCAATAATCGGACATTCTGCCAGGCAGTCGTAAAGTTCTTTCGGCGTCATAAATACCCCCGTGTTCAAAAAAAGCAAAAGGAAAAGAATACACCTCTGCATTCTTTTCCTTATCACTCTAAATCTCAAGATATATTATACGATGAAAAAGCCGTTTTGTCAAGGTTCTTTTTTCGAAAAAAGCAGCTTTTTCCTTATTTCTTCAGAATTTTCTCAAACAAATCGGTCATCAGCCTGTCGCGATGGATTCCGTATACGTAACAGGTTTCGCGGTCAATCGCCTCGGCTTCGTAGTGATGGTCATAGCCGGGGAGTCGTGTCGGGATCATCACGGTCTGCATGAAGCGATTCTTTTCGTTGAGCAGCCAAGCAATTGCCGTTACGTCCCAGATTACGCGGGTCCATGCGGTACCCTTGGCATATTTTTGCGCGGCCGCAATGGTATTTTGGGCCAGATAATCAGCCAGCGGATTTTTCCCTTCAAGCCAGTATCTGAGCTCGGGCTCCGAGACGCGGAATTCGGAAACAACGCCAAAGCAGGGAAGCTGAACGAAGGTGGAGGTGCAGCGCATAACCACGCGTGCGGCCGCATAGTCCTGCTTCATGTTGAACTCTGCGGTATGATCCCAGTGATGGGCGTGACCGCCGAGCCAAACAAGAACGATTCTGTCACAAATTTCCGGACGGATAAGGATAGCGGAGGCCACGTTGGTAATCGCGCCGATGGCCACAACATAGAGCGGGTTCTCGGCCGAATAGCTCATTGCACGCTCGGCAAGATCGAGTGCGGCAGGGGAGTATACGGGCGTCTTTTCATCGGGCAGATAACTTTCCGAGCCTTTGAAAACCGGTGTATCGGAAGCATCGCAGAGCTCGAGCAGCTTGATAATCTCGTGATAGCTTTTCTCCATTCCGTCTGCCGGTCCGTTGGATAGGGAATTGAAGAAGGGGGCGGCATAGAATGCAACGGTGTTCAGCTTGTTCTCCGACCGAAGCAAGTATGCAATCGCAAACTGATCGTCGATTTCATTAAATGCATCCGTGTCGAGAACAACGTCAACCTTTCCCTCCGGGGGAAGAATGTTTCGGGTAATATCCATAATCTTATTCTCCTTTTTTTCGATATTGAAGCGGCGTCATGCCGTAAAGCTCCGTAAAATTCTTTCGGAAAAAGCTTTCGTTCTTATAGCCTACCAGATCAATTATTTCACCAACCGATAAATCTGTTTCGGCAAGAAGACGTGCTGCCGCGTGACAGCGATTTTCCATCAATAGGACAGAAAAGGTTTTGCTCATGTTCTTCTTGAGCCATCTGATGGTATAAGAGGGGGAATACCCCAAAGCCTGTGCAAGTCCGTTGAGGGTTGCATCGTTTTTATGCTGTGCGAAATATTCCTTGATGAGTGCAAGCATCGTATCCCGCTTGCTGCCGATTTTTGGCTTAAGCGCAGGAAGTTTTTCTTTTACGTCGTCGGCGTACGGAATCGAGGATGCCGCACCCTCGCGCGATACGGCAAGAGCCGAGGCGGCACAGGAGAATTCAGCCGCCCTTTCAACCGGATTTCCGCGGCAGATGGAAGCGACGAAATAGCCGGTGAAGGTGTCGCCCGCCGCAGTGGTATCGATTGCTTTGACCGCGAAGGCGGGGTGTGGATACATTGTGGTTTGATCAAAATAAATACAGCCTCGGCTTCCGAGCGTAAGAACAACGCGAAGGGTGGGATAATGTTTGCGCATATAGGCCATGAAATCTTCTGCGGACGCTGTTTTTACATATCCGGCTGCCTCAACCTCATTGAGAAGAAGGTATGTAATTTTATTCAGATCAACGCCCGCCATTTTCTCGTCAAAGGGTGAGGGGTTAAGCACGATTTTCAGCCCGCACGAAAAGGCTTTATCAATCAGATAATCGATCGAACTGATTTCATTCTGCAAAATCAAAAAATCTCCGGGAGAAAAGCCGCGCAGAACCTCATCAATGTATGCGTGTGTAACGTGATAATTTGCGCCGTGATAAATAATGATGCTGTTTTCGGCGCCCGGAGTAACCTGAATAAAGGCCTGTCCTGTTTTATCCTCGACGCGGCGCACGCAGGCGGTATCCACACCGCTTTCCCGCATAAATTTGACCAAATGCTCGCCATCGTCTCCGATGCAGCCGGCAAAGGAAACGTCGGCCCCCGCCCGCGCCAGGGCACCGGCCTGATTGAGTCCCTTTCCGCCGGGATGAGACTGCACGGCAGACGCCGCGATCGTCTCTCCCGGTGTTACGATATGATCGACCGCATAGACGTAGTCAATGTTGCACGAGCCAAAACACAGAATCTTCATATAGGTCCTCCGATCTGCTTGTGATACGTTTATTATATCTTGTTTTTAAAAGAAAAACAAGGCTATATTTTGCCCTAAAACAGACCAAAAATGTATAAGAGCGCAAATCGGAGACGATTTGCGCTCTTGAACAGCAATGTTATTTGACAATCACCGAAATACCGTCCGGAATCAGGGCGATCTGCGGGTTTTCCTTGCCGAGCATTGTCTTCGCCAAAGAAAGCGCCTCCTCAATCGAGTGAGCGGGTGTCATATGCATTTCCTTTACGGTATTGTCGGGCATCTCAGAAACGTAAATCACAGACGCGTGATCGAGAATGCGCAGAAGAATTTGTGACTGCCACTGATCCGGCGCCGTTTCCTGTCTGCCGCGCGAGAGGAAAAGAGAGATCGTTTTGCTGATATCGGGCTCATCGGCCAGCTGATGGTAAAAATGATCTCCGCCGATTCCGTCAAGCGACGCGGCAAGCATAATAATGACGCCGCCGCGGCGAACGGTCGCTTCGGCCGCAGTCATTCCTTTGACAGCCTGATACATATTCTGATCCAGCGGATACCCGCCGTTGGTCGTGATGACAACGTCGGCATCAACCGAATCAACCGCACAGAGAGAGGACAAAAATGCAGTTCCTTTTTGATGTGCTTCCACGGGATCACCCGCAACTGCATAAATGACTTCTTTTTCTGCATTCAGTACGACGTTGACAATATAACAAAGCTTAGCCGTCTGTGCCGCCCACAGCATATCCGCATGGATCGGATTGTCCCGGAGAATTCCCGTTCTCGCCGTCGGGGCGGCAATGAACTCAGAGCAATGGTTGGCGAGCACCGTCGCTCTGCCGGCAATACCGGGGAGAACACTTTTTCGACCGCCCGAGAAGCCCGCAAAGAAGTGCGGCTCAATAAAGCCCTCGGCAACAAGCAAATCCGCTTCGCAGGCAATTGCGTTGATTTCGCAGATACCACCCGAGGGAAGCGTACCGATATTGATCAGCTTGTCCCGTTCGTCACAGTCGTGAATATAAATGTGTTCACGTGCGACAATCTCCTCGCCGAATTTGTCAATCAGCTCTTCCTTGGTCGT
>JAZNCR010000246.1:0-2436 GCA_045587605.1 Eubacteriales bacterium | reverse complement strand
CGGAGAATTTAAGCGTTTTCAGCTCGTACCAGACAAGTCCGTCCCGCTCGCCGGTCGCGCTGTAGAGAATGCCGTAATCGAGCAGATAGCGGTATTCCTCGGTCGATCCGGTTTCGCGGTCGGTAAAGCGGAGGAGCAGCGTCCGTCCGTCGGCGGAGTCCTCGAGAACGGCCGAGCAGTCCGAGAAGGGGGACGCGTCGGGATTTTTCTCGTGCTCGGCCAAGATGGCGCAGAAGGTATCGGTATCGGGCAGCATGGCAACCGAGGAAAGCGGAAAATCGGTGCCCGGCGTATAGATGCGTCGGTTTCCCATCATATCCTGTGCCACATAGACGCTTCCGTCAAAGGTAACCGATTCGAAGAGCTTTAAGGGGTCAATGCTTTCTCCCTCAAAGATCAGCAGCTGATAGGTTCCTCGGTCACGGCTCAGAGAGACGCATTTGGTGCTTTCTCTTTTGCCGTCGCTGTATTTTACCGTGTAGATATGCGTATAGGTCTCGGCAAAGGGGAATTGGGAGAATGCCTCGGTCAGCGAGAGAGAATCAAGCAGGCGGGGCGGGTCGGTTTCGCCCCCGGCCAACCCCGAAAAGAGCGCGGCGTATTCGGCGGCGTTCGGGTTTTCGCGGTCGGTCTGCTCTCCTCTGATGAGATTTGCCAAAAACTCGGAAAATCCGTCGGGGCGGAGACGGCTCAGGCCAATGATGAGGAGGGCAACCAGAACGGCCAGCAGAAGAATCACCGCAAGCGAGGTCGGCTTTGTGCCCGTGTTATTCTTTTTCATTGCCCTCACCTCCCGAATATTTTAGGTTTGGTTTTCGTTTTGTTCGTTCGCTTTTTGTGCGGGGTCGGCTGCCCGGCTTTTGCTCTCGGCATCGTCCTCAGGATCAATCAGTCCCGTCTGGCCGCGCGAGACCGGATGCCGCATGACGAGCGAGGTGAAATAGAAGAGCACCAGCGCACAGACGATGATGATCACGGTCGGATACAGCGTGGGCAGGGTCAGCATAACAGCCGCAATGCCGAGCAGACCGCAGATGGCGTAAAGGGTCAGCACCGAGCGTCGGTGACCGAAGCCCATATCGATGAGTCGGTGGTGAATGTGTCCGCGGTCGGCATGGAAGGGGGAATGGCCGTGAATCAGACGGCGGAAGATGGCAAACAGGGTGTCGAAGAGGGGCAGGCCGAAGACCGACATGGGGATAAGGAAGGCCAGCACGGCGTGGGTCTTGAAGACGCCCGTTACCGAGAGCACCGAGAGGGTGTAGCCGAGGAAGAGCGCGCCTGCGTCTCCCATAAAGATCTTTGCCGGATGAGAGTTGTAGGGCAAAAATCCAAGGCAGGAGCCGGCGAGAATGGCGGTCAGAAGTGCCGCCTCGGGGCCTGCCATCAGCATGGTGACAACGGTCAGAGAGGCGGAGCAGATGGTGGAAATGCCGCAGGCAAGTCCGTCAAGTCCGTCGATGAAATTGATGGCGTTGGTCAGTCCCACGATCCATATCACGGTGATGGGGATGGAAAGTGCGCCGAGCGGGACCATTTTGCCGCCAATATTGACAAAATCAATGATAACGCCCTGCAGAACAGCGACCAGTGCCGCTAAAATCTGTACGCCGAGCTTGAACCAGGCGTTGAGATTGAAGATGTCGTCGAATACGCCGAGCACGACCAATACGGTCCCGCCGAACCAAATCGCAACAAGGGCGGGAGAGAAGTTGCCGAATGCCAGGGATGCAACCGTGAAGGCCAGATAGATGGCAACGCCGCCCATGCGGGGAACCGGCTGCTTGTGCATGCGACGTCCGTCCCGCGGAACGTCAATCGCGCCCACACGGAAGGCCAGCACACGGATCAGCGGCGTGGCAACGTAGGAAAAAAGCGCCGCGCAGATCACCGCCGCAATGCCGTAGATCAATTCGGGATGGTTCATGGTTGTTTTACCTTTCTTTGCAGGGGGAAACCCCTTTTTGCAAAAAGGGGTTTCCCCCTGCACCCCCTTTACCAAAAAACTTCAAATAAAGGGGATATTTCAGAATTAGATGACGAAGCCGAGCTTCTTTTTGACTTTGGAGAGGGTGCGGTATGCGGCGCGGCCTGCATTCTCGGCGCCTTGCTTCATGACCGTCTCAAGGTATGCCTTGTCGGCAAGCAGCTCGTCGAAGCGGGCGTGCACGGGGGCAAGCGCGTCGGCACAGACTTCGCCGACGGCCAGCTTGAAGTCGCCGTAGCCGCGGCCCTCGAACTCGCGCTCGGTCTCCTCGGCCGTCTTGCCGGTCAGGCAGGAATAGATGGTGATGAGGTTGTTGATACCGTCCTTGCCCTCGCCCATCTTCACCTCACAGCCCGAATCGGTAACGGCGCGCTTGAACTTGCGGATGATGGTGTCGCGGTCGTCGAGGATGTAGATCACGGCGTTCGCATTTTCGTCCGACTTGCTCA